>JAANXA010000014.1 GCA_018263505.1 Candidatus Nitrosopumilus sp. | reverse complement strand
TTTTGTATTCTTTCCCATTGTGAGTCTGTTATTTCTTGATATTTCATGGAATGGTATCAATTGAGATAATTCTTAGATCAAGATGATCGTAATTATTTTACAAAATGATCGGTTTTAGGATGACTTGCAAGTATATTTTGCAAAATAAGGTCGAATCATTAGAGCCTCCAAAGGTACGGTAACTATATTTAGTGATAAAAACAATAGTACCAATATGACCATGCAGGGATTTAAACCACAGTGGAAAAAAGAACATTCCAAGATTGCCAAAGAGTTTGAAGAAGCATTATCTTCTAAAAAAGTTTCAGTTTATGAAGACTATGGCGATTTTATGAAGTGGTTAAATGACAAAGATTAAACCAATTTGGAATGTTGGAAGACATTCCAAAGACTATGTTTTTCGTACTCGTTTTCAGAAATTAAAACCAGAATATCAATGGCGAGTTCATCATGCAATTAACACAGTAATGCGTTATTCTAAAGATCCGTTAAAAACATACAAACATGAAATTTGTAAAGAATGTAAAGATGGATTATATCTATTTGGAATTGCTGATAATGGGTTAGGCCACAAAGGTGTTGAATTGATGTTGTTTTTAGATTACAAGAAGAAGATCATCTTACCTATCTTTTGTAAAACGGTAAATGTTACAGAATAATAATTTCTAATATGGCCTAGTAAGGACAAATTAGGCTACAAATGTAGTTATTTTAGTTCCTTTTCACTTCTTCTTTTCTATTTTTATTTTATAGATAATAATAAAAAAAATATTTTTTAAAAAATTATTATGATTTAGAAAAGGATAAAATCGATATGTGCGGTACTACTCAAAATCATACCAATTGACTTTTTACTACTAGATTAACAACTGTAGGTTTGATAAAACCAACAAGAAATTACTTTATCTGACATTGATCTTGTCTTGTTCAATTATTTCATCAACTTTTCTCTTTGAGGATTCAGATAGTGTAATCCTATCCCAATTCGTCATAAAGCGTTGATCTTTGTTGTTTTGTGCAAACCATTTATTTGAATATGATATGGACAAGTCCCAAACTCGTTTTATGGAATCTGCCATTTTTTGCCTTACATTAATAATTTTTATGTCAATTTCTAACAACAACCTCTCCAATGCAATATAGTGTGTAAGATCATCTGTATCATCTAACTTTTCTCGAATTCTAACCCTTTGAGTTTCTAATCGTTGAAGATTAGATATGATGATTGTTTCAGGATTGTGAATATCTGCAGTAGCCGTAATATCATACCAATAGTTTACATCTGCATTAATTGTATTTCTTGGAATTTTTAAAATATCTGAAATTTTTCTTGCCGAATACCCGTACTCAAAATGTAGTCGATACACCTCATCACGTCTCTTTTGTTTTTGATGTTTTGTAACTGGGCCTGATTTTGGCTTAGATTGGTAATTATCCATTACTGACTAGGAGATACTTTTTGAGTTAAAAGGGCAACTATCGAGGTTTTGTTCTTGTTTTATTGTTACAGCACGGACAAACTCGATTAGTAATTTTCAAAAACTTGCTACAAATCCTGCAGTACACCGTACCTGCAGTATAGTACCCTTGTTTGGGACTGCTCTTTATCTCAAAGAAGATACAGTGATTTTTACAAAAACTGCTCAAATTATCTTCCCCATAACCCTGACTCATCTGAGAACTCTTCTCGAATCTTGTATTCTCCTTGAATTTTGGAATTACTTGCAAAGCAATGAGATGCCCTTACTCCAGGTATCCTGCCATGAACATGATCCCTCATACACCAGGGGCAGAAAAAGTACATCGATGCACCATCAGACTTGCATAAAATTACTCCCTCGTTGAGTTTCATCTCCCTGAGAAACAAATCTTGTCTGTATTTGGAGCATTCAGATTTTGTACCTGGCATGATTGTACCATGTGTATGGAGATGTGGATTTCTAACTTGTTTGTAGCAATGTGTGCAGAATCTAGACATTATTTGTACCTCCAAATGTCTTTACTTGAGTGATTTTTGTGCCTAATGACAGTACATTTCTGAACATATTATCAGCTGAGATAAACTGAGAATCATATGAAATGATTAGTTGGTCGGAATTGTACTGTTTCAAGAGGTAACCCCCAAATGGTCATCTATGGTCTCTTTGAATTTCAATCCAACCCATCTTCTTTTCCCATTGGTATTCAGTTGGTCAAAAGATTCAGCAAACTCCCTGCCAAATTGTCTAATGTTTAATGGTCTCTCTCCCAATTCTTCGGTTTTTGTCTTGTAAATGGAATATGTGTCTCTAATTCCTTTCTCATCTTTAGTGTCGTCAGTTGGAATTATCCATGTATCGATAAATGTCTCCACTGGATCTGCATTTTGATTCCACTCTGTTCTCAACTCGCTTGCTTTTTTTGTATTAGTGAATTTTCTTGTTTGATATAATTTTCTTGATAGGTGGACAATAGTTGAGAAAACTAAATTCAATTCTTCTTGGTTAGAAGATAATTTTTCAACTAATTTTTCATCTCTTTGCGGATCACCTTCAAAGGAACGTTCCCACTTTACAATTATCCAACGCCTAAAGAAAGATTCAGTATTATCTGATACCTTTGGGAATCTATTACAACTAAATACCATTTTACAAAATGGATTGAATTTGAATTTTTGACCGTTCTTAAATTGAGCTGAAATCCATTCACCTGCAAGTATTGCTTTTAGAATCCCAACTCTATCCAATTCATTTGATTCAATATCTGAAAAACAGTTTAGTAATTTTCCAAGGAGTGATGCTGATGCAAATCTGTCAGTGGATAAATCATGTAATGTTTCATTTGAATAATTCTCTTTACCTAACATCATTTGTAAATATTCAATGAATACTGACTTTCCATTATCACCTCTCCCAAGGAAAATAAAACCTCGTTGGTCAATCTGATGCTTTATGAAAATAGATGCTAAAATTTCTAATACTGTTTCTCTTTTTTTTTCTTGTAGTTTTTCTTTTACAGTAAAACTTGATGTAATGAATTTCCAAAACAGTGTATCTTTGAGATTCTTTTCAATATCCTCAAAGATTGTTGCGTTATTAATTGAAAATTTAGGCTCAGAATATGCTAATGGGACTAAAATCAGGCTCAAATTATCAGGTGAATGAGGCGTAATAGCCAAGGTCTCAAGATTAAGGACTCCATCAAGGGTGGTTATCTCATTAGGGTTAACGTCGAACTCTTCAATATCTTTGTAAGTTCTTCTTTTGATTTTGTTTACAACTTCATTTGAGATATGTTCTGTATTGTCATAGACTAGTTGCTCAGTTTTACTTTTGATGTATGCAACTGCATTTGCTTGAGAGTAGATCTTTCCATCCCATGTTAGAATCTCATTAGTTCTAGAAATTGTTACAAATTCTTTTTCTTCCATTATTTGTTTTGCGACAAATTCTACAATTTCTTTTGATGATAATTTCTCTTGTTGTTTTTTATTAGTAATTCTTTTGTCAGCAGAGTTTAACACTGAATCAATTTCACTTTCAGGTAATGGTTTAGGTGATGCATTATTGATTTCAATTAACATTACTCTAACATTTTCTTTTGATATATTTTTTTCTAAAAAATCACAAGATGTTTTGAATAATTCGTTATTACGTTCACCTACAACTAATCCATTTGTTAATTGAGTGTTAATTGTAGAATCGATTTTTCTATCACTTGATTTTGTTTTGGTGATTCCAGCATTTGTTAATATTTTTAATATTTCATAAACATCTAGTTCTAAAATTTGATCAACAGAACTTATTTTGTCATAACTTTTAATTTTGTGATCTTTTGGATCTTTGTAACTTCTACCATATCCTATCACATAGGACATGTCTGCTTTAATATCACCTACATGTTTTCCATTTTTGTATAGCGGTGTAGATTTGATTGTATATTTCTCAACTCTGGATTTATCTTTAAAATAATAATGTCGACCACCATTTCCAGTTTTTGTGACAAGTGTTTTATTCAAATAATTCTCCAAAAGTCCATTTAGAGATATATCATCAATATCAATAACCAGATTTTGGCCCTCTTGTATTACTGCAAATAGTCTATCAGATGAAATATTTCGATTTGTAGGCTCATGATCCCATCCTTTTCGAACTAAGGCTTTAGGATTTGTAGTATTAAGAGGGATTTCCAGGGTTCTATAGCCTTTAGAATTATAATATTCTACTGAGTTCATTTTTTACTCTCCAAAATTTTGAAAAAAACATTTTCAGTCAAATCATCATATAAAATACAAAAATTTGATAATTGTTGTACAATACAAAAAAAGATGAAAGAAACAGATGGTTCAGGTAATTTTAGACAGATACAGGTAAAAGTCAATTTACAATAATACCCCATTGTATAGCTCTAGTGATACCGTTTAGGGCAGTTAGCACATCATCATAATCAAATTGAGAATAAACAAATCCCTCATGCTCTCTTTTAATATGCCACCACAAACTTGCCAGATTTTTGTGAATTTTGCAATGTCTAGGAATTTTATTTATTAAACAAACAGGACATTTTAGTTTGATGCAAGTATAATTTTGAGAACAATATGCAACACGGTCTTTATGTATTGGGGTGTGTAATGTCATAGCATTCCCTCTTTGTGATGATTGATGGAATCACTCTTGGACAGATTGGAAATATTTGGTCCAACGAGTGTTAGTTTTTTTGAATTATCTAGTACAATTTTGAAATTTAATTCATCTGAAAATATACCTAATTTCTCAATTAGATCTTTGGGAAAAATCATTATGTAGTGTTGATTTTCTAATTTTAATTCTAAGGATTGATCTTTGCTCATCAAGTGTGAAGATATTTTTGCAAACGATTTCATGTTTCAATACCTTCTTTGTTTAGCAAAATAGTAATAACGTCATTAAAGGAATCACCAGCAAATCCCAGTCTTTTTAATTTGTAATAATTTTCCACAGAAACAGCAATTTGTTTGAATGTTTGGGATGTCATCTAACAGTTAAACAACGTAAATGACTTAAGAGAACTAATTTCTGTACTCATCAGGATGCCTGCAAAAAAGAAATTTCTTCCAAGACCATGTCCAATCTGCAAAAAAAAGAATGGAACGGTTCAAATAGTAAAATTTCGTCTATCAGAAAAAGCTCATTGTAGAATTGGTCATTACAATTCTGAGAAATATATAAGACATAGGAGAAAAATTGTTTCAAAAATCAATTCTGTTGTCAGTTCAGGTTCAGAACCTGTGAAAATCATCAAAGTTAGAGATTCATCAAGAGGAAAAAAATGGTGTAGTTTTACCATGGATATCGAATTTGTAAGAGAGTATATCTATGGATTTGAAGAAGATGAATATGATCTTGATATGGGCGATCCATGGAGAAGAAAAAGTCTCACTTATTCAAATCCAGTAATCCTACTAGATACAGTTAAAGTAAAAGGGTGGAATCAAGTAATTTATAAAAAATATCGGGGAGGGGGAAGAATTGGAGGATATAGTATAACGAGAGTAGATGATGAAGGTAATGAATAATTATAAATTACAAAACACAGCAATAGATGAAGGTGTAATTAGGAAAAACAAAAATTTGAATGTAATGAAAGTTCTTCAAGTTATTGTACCATACAAATCCATCATTTTCTTGCAAAATACTTCAAAAACAGTGAGTAATTTAATTCTAAAACTTTAATAACTATACGTAAAACCAGCTAGATTTTTATGTGGACTTTGAAGATTTTTTTCAAGATTTGTCATCATTAGAGATTATTAGTAAAGATAGTAAAAAAATGTCAGTTAAACTAAAAGGCATTCCATTACAATATGCAAATGCACTTAGAAGAATCTGTTTAAATGGTGTTCCAGTATTTGCAGTTGACACAGTTGACATCATAGAAAACTCATCAGTCTTACCAGATGAAGGACTTGCACATAGATTAGGACTAATTCCGTTAAAAACAGATTTGTCTAGATTCAATGAACCATCAAAATGTGAGTGTCACAGTGAAACTGGTTGTTCAAATTGTAAAGTAATGTTAGTTTTAGATTCAGGAGACTCTGATGTAACTAGAACAATACTTAGCAGTGATTTGTCATCAGAAGATGACTCTATAAAACCAATTTCGGATAACATTCCGATTGTTCAACTAGCACCAGGTCAAAAGATCAAAGTAGAGTGTTATGCAAGATTAGGACGTGGAACAGAACACGCAAAATGGAATTCATCAAATATTTCAACACTTACAGACACAGACAAAGAAGGAGAAAGTGTTCTAACAGTTGAATCAACAGGTGCACTTGAACCAGAACAAATCATATTAACGGGTATGGATGAAGTAAACAAAAAATTAGTTGAATTCAAAGATACGATCGGTAAAATTTCAGAATAGACTAAGCATAGACATTATATTTGGGTTTTAAGTCGGATTATTCACATGACTAATCAAGTTGTTATTCGTATGGCAAATGATCTAAGGAAGGCATCAACAAAAAATGATGCTCCCATATGGTCAAAACTAGCAGAATATGCATTAAAACCATCTATTGCTAGAAGAGATATTAATTTGAATAGAATTGCACAATTAACAAAAGATAATGACACAGTAGTGTTTCCAGGAAAAGTTTTAGGAACAGGGAATATTTCTCATAAAATTACATTATGTTCATTCTCAATTTCAAATTCTGCAGCAAATAAAATAATTGAAAAGGGTGGAAAATTAATCAATTATTCAAAATTAATTGAGGATAATCCTACAGGAAAAGGAGTGGTTTTACTTGGCTAATGGGAGAATCAATAAATCCAAAGGAAGTACCAAACAAGAAACAGTAGTTAGAACAGATAGACCAATTGTAGTTAATGCAGAAAATCACATAGCAGGAAGATTATCTTCACATGTTGCAAAATTATTGATAAAAGGTAATAGAGTATCTCTTGTGAATTGTGAGAAAATTATGATGAGCGGGACTAGAAGTAATTTAATTCAAGAATACAGAGAATTTTTAGAAATTAACAGTATTATCAATGTAAAACATGGTCCTGTACATTACAGAAGACCAGATACCATCATTAGAAAAATGATCAGAGGTATGTTACCATATGAAGGAAAACCATCAGGGATTGCTGCACATAAAAGATTAAGAACATACATTGGGTCTCCAAAAGAATTAAAGTCACTAGAGAAAATTCAATTTGAAAAGGCATTGATTAGAAAAACTGCATCAAACTATACCACAATGGCAGAATTATGTAGAGTTATAGGGTGGACTGAATGACAACACCAAAAACTGAGATTTATTTTGCAACTAGAAAGACAGCTAGTGCACATATTTACATCACAAAAGGTCAAGGAAAAGTTAGAATTAACAACATACCAGTAGAAATGATTCCACAAGAAACTGCACGAGAAGTGATTTTAGCACCATTAGAAATCACAGGGGATTTAAGAGACAAAATCGATATATCAGTTAGAGTGCGAGGAGGAGGTTTCATGGGGCAAGCAAGTGCAGTTGCAACTGGAATTTCAAGAGCATTAACAGGATGGACTAAATCAAAGAAAGAACCTAAAGATCATCCATTCCCAAAATCAACTAGAGAAGATCTCAGAAAAAGAATCTCTGATTTTGACAAATATCTAATTAGTGGAGATGCCAGAAGAAAAGAGCCAAAGAAATTTGGTGGACCTGGTGCAAGAAGAAGAAAGCAGAAATCATACCGTTAGATTGTGAAAGCTGTTATTCTTGCAGGCGGTAAAGGAACAAGAGGCAAACCATATACCGAATATTTTCCAAAAGCAATGTCGCCAATTAATGGAAAGCCATTAATTGATTATATTGTGAAATATCTAAAATCATATAGTTTCATCAAAGAAATTATTATAATTTCTGATTTTAATGGATTAGGTGGACAAATCAAAAATTATTTTGGAAATCAAAAAAATATAATTTTTGTTCAAGATTCACAAAGTGGTACAGGGGGAGACTTGTTACACATTGAAAGCAAACTCAAAGAAGAATCAGAATTTTTGTTATGGTTTGTAGATAATCTATGTGCAATAGATGTTAAAAAAATGAGAGAAACGTTCAGAAATAAAAAAAGTTCAGCATGTATTGCAACTAGAACCAAAAGAAAAGAAGAAACGGGATTTGCAACAGTGAGAAACGGGATTATTAAAGAATTCAAGGAAAAACCAACTATGGAGTTACAATTATCGGAATGTTTAGGAATCTACATGTTAGGAAAAGAAATTATCAAAAAAATAAAGAGTAAAAGAAAACAGAAAGAGATCAACTTATCATTTGATATTTTACAACAATTATCTAAAGAAGATAAAATCAGTGCTTTTGATATTGGGAATAAAGAATGGATGGATGCAGAATCTCCAATGGTTTTAGAAAGAAATGAAAAAACAGTTAAAAAGATTTTAAAACAGATGGGACTGTAGAATTTTCTTCAAATTCTATTATTTTATTTTCTAATTGAAAAGTTTGTGCAATATCATCTAATCCTTCTAAAAGAATTTTTTTCTTATGAGAATCAATAGTAAAAGGAATTGTTCTAGAAGGAGTTACAATTATTTGATTTTCCAAATCAATTTCAACAGAATCAGTTTCAATAAAAAGAGTCTCAACAATTTCCTGATCTAAAGTAATAGGTAAAATTCCATTTTTAAAACAATTACTAAAGAAAATATCAGCAAAAGAGGGAGCGATAATTACAGAAAATCCATAATCTTGTAATGCCCATACTGCATGTTCTCTGCTTGAACCACATCCAAAATTATCACCAGAAACTAAAATATGAGAATTTTCATATTTAGAATCATTTAAGACAAAATCAGATCTTTTATTTTCTGTTTCATCAAATCGCCAATTATAAAATAGAAATTTACCAAATCCTGACTTTTGAACTAATTTTAAGAATTGTTTAGGAATAATTTGATCAGTGTCAACATTTACCTTATCAAGAGGAGTAATAATGCTTTGAATATTTTTGAAAGGTTCCATGAAAAATCTCATCCAATTTTAAAATTAAGCGTATTGGTTTTCCAAATTCAAAAAATAATTTAAAATAAATAAAATCAAAGTTATCGCCCTCGTCTTTTGAAACTAGGTTCAATGTTACAATGTGAGGCAGATGATTTTTGGAATTTTTTTTCTGTTTTTTTATTTTTTGGTTTTTCTGAAGTATTTTCCTCAATTTTGAAGATTTTTTCAACGGGTGAAATTTTATCAGTGTTTTGATTTGGGATTATATTTGTAGGAGGAATTGCTTTTTTCTTTCTTAATTTTGGTTTATTTTCAGATGTGTCTTTTTTAGTCCATTTGATATTATGTATATCAGATGAAGAGGATTGTTCAATATTATAATCACCTAAGGATTTTGCCATTTAATTCAAATCCAGTTTTCTAACGTCTACAAAATGACCGGCAATTGCGGCAGCTGCTGCCATTACAGGACTAACAAGATGTGTTCGACCACCAGTTCCTTGTCTGCCCTCAAAATTTCTGTTTGAAGTACTAGCACATCGTTCTCCAGGAGATAAAATATCAGGATTCATTCCAAGGCACATACTACATCCAGCTTCTCTCCATTCAAAATTAGATTCAATGAAAATTTTATCAAGACCCATTTCTTCTGCTTGTTTTTTTACCATTTGAGAACCAGGTACAACCATAGCTTTTACGTGTGACGAAATTTTTTGTCCTTTAATTACTTTTGACGCTTCAATAAGATCTTCCAATCTTGCATTAGTACATGAACCAATAAAAACACGATCTATTTTGATTTCTTCAACTGGGGTTCCAGATTTAAGATCCATGTAATCAAGAGCTTTTTGTGCTCCTTTCTTTTGATTATCATCACCATTAGAAAAATCATCAGGAGTAGGAATTGATTCAGTAACATCACAAGTCATACCAGGATTTGTTCCCCAACTTACTTGAGGAGCAATATCATTAATGTCTAAAGTAAATTCTTTTTCAAATTTTGCATCATTGTCGGTTTTAAGAGAATCTCTCCAGATTTCAACTAGAGATTCATAATTTTTGGGAGTGTATTTTCTATCTCTCAAATAATCAAATGTTTTTTCATCAGGAGCAATCATTCCCGCACGAGCTCCAGCCTCAATGGACATGTTACAAATAGTCATTCTTTGTTCCATAGATAAATCAGAAATTCCTTGACCACGATACTCAATTACAGTTCCAGTACCTCCACCTGTTCCAATATTTTTGATAATAGACAATACAATGTCTTTTGCAGTTACAGCGTGAGGGTTTTTTATTTTCCCATCTACTTTGATCTCAAAAGTTTTTGGTTTTTCCAACCACATTGTCTGAGAAGCCAATACATGTTCAACGTCACTAGTACCAATTCCCAATGCTAAAGCACCAAATGCACCATGAGTAGATGTATGACTATCACCGCAGACAATCGTTGAACCTGGTAAAGTGATTCCCAATTGAGGTCCAATTACATGGACAATTCCCTGATTAGGACTGTTGATATCAAATAAAGTAATTCCAAAATCGTTACAATTTTTTTCTAATGTTTGAATTTGTATAGATGATGTTTGATCCAATATAGGTAAAGACCTATCATTTGTTGGAACATTATGATCCATAGTAGCTATTGTCAAATCAGGTCGTCTAACCTTACGATTATTCATTCGTAATCCATCAAATGCCTGAGGAGATGTTACTTCATGAACTAAGTGTCTATCAATGTAAATTAGAGAAGGTCCAGATTCTTGCTCTACAACAACATGGGATTTCCAAACTTTTTCAAAAAGAGTATCACCCATTTTAATCTGAATCAGGTTTGTATTTGAAGAGTCCACCTACTTCAATTATCTTTCCAATAATTTCAGAAAATGGTTTCATTTTGTATGTTTGATGTTTAGTATTGTTTTTAACCTCATTTTGAGATATATCAATTTCAATTTCGTCACCCTCAGAGATTCCATCATATGCATCTTGGTCAATTTCAATAGGTAACAGAAATGCACCATCAACTGCATTTCTATAAAATATTCTTGCAAAAGACAATGCAAGTACAGCTTTAACCCCAGAATGAGATAATGCAATAGGGGCATGTTCTCTGCTTGAACCACATCCGAAGTTTTTTCCAGACAAAATGAAATCACCTTCTTTTACTTTGGAATGAAAATCAGGATCTAATCCTTCCATTGCATGAGTTGCAAGTTCAGCATAATCATGTATCTTAAGGTATTGACCAGGGATAATTACATCAGTATCGATGTTATCTCTAGCATATTTTATGATGTTTCCTTTCAATTCAAGTCCCTCGGATCAGTGATTTTTCCAGTAACAGCTGATGCAGCTGCAACCATAGGTGATGAAAGATAAGTTTGAGATTCAACGTGACCCATCCTTCCTGGAAAATTTCTATTAGTTGTACTGATACAGATTTCATCTTTTGCCAAAACTCCCATATGAGCACCACAACAAGCACCACATGTTGGAGGTCCAACTGTTACTCCAGCATCTAAGAATATTTTGAGTAATCCGTTTTCCATTGCTCGTTTGTAAATTGAAATTGCTGCAGGTAAAATTTCAGTTCTTATCTTTACCTGTCTACCTTTGAGAATTTTGGCTGCTGCTTCTAGATCCTCATATTTTGCACCAGTGCAAGAACCGATATAGGATTTATCCAATTCAACAGACGGAGCTTCTCTAACCACTGTGATATTTTCAGGAGAAAATGGTTTTGCAATAGTTGGCTCTAGTTCTGAACTTTCATATTCTATTACTTCATCGTATTCTGCATCAGGATCACCAGTTATCAAATTAAAATTAGTTGCCCCCCTACTAGAAAGATAATCAATTACTTTTTGGTCGGGTTCAACAATTCCATTTTTTGCTCCAGCTTCTGTTGTCATGTTACACATAGTCAGTCTACTTTCAACAGACATTTCTTCAATACCAGATCCACCAAACTGCATAGTTCTATAATTTCCACCATCAGTTCCAATATCTCCAATAATTTTTAAAATTACATCTTTTGCCATTACATGTTCTGGCAATTTTCCATTTAGTTTAAAGAGAATAGTCTCAGGAACTTTGAACCAAATTTTTCCATTTAATAAAACATATGCAATATCAGTATGGCCCAAACCACATGCAAATGCACCTAATGCGCCAGTAGTGTTAGTATGAGAGTCTCCTCCAACATAAACATCTCCAGGCATAACCATTGCTTCTTCATGAGATAGAGTATGACAAATTCCATATTGTCCCATACCATATTTGAAGTGTTTTTCAATTCCATAATTTTTTGTAAAATTGGATAGTTTTACAACATTTTCAGCAGAAACTTTTTCAGCTGATGGAACAAAATGATCTTCTGCAACCCAGACTTTAGTTGGATCCCATAATTTATCAACTGGAATTCCTTGTTTTTTTAATTTATCAAATACTTTAAGAACACCTGGACCAGATACGTCATGGACCATAACTTTATCCACATTTGCAAAAACAACATCATCAGGAGATACTGAAGATTTTCCAGAACCACGAGCAAGGATTTTTTCTACAATGTTCATAATCACAAAAATTTGTCTTGCAGATTAAAAGCTTTTCAGAACAATAAAAAAGAAAAACAACAACTAAAAAATGTGCAATTAACTGTTTTACCACTTTTAGCAGATAGAATGGAGGGAGAATTTGATGTTTTTGATACATTATTTGAAACACTTGAAAAAAATAAAGAAAGGCTACAAGATGGGGATGTTTTAGTTATTTCTACAAAATATATTTCAAATTCTCAAGGAAGAATAATTGACATTACAGGTGTTAAAACATCAAAAAAAGGTTATGAGATTTCAAAAAAATTTAGATTGAAACCAGAAATTGCTGAAATCATAATTAGAGAATCAGATGAAGTTTTTGGAGGGATAGGAGGATTTGTTATTACATCATCAAACAATATTATGGCACCAAATGCAGGGATTGACAAGTCAAATGCAAAAAAAGATAAGATCATCTTATACCCTACAAATCCATATCTTATTGCAGAACAAATTCGTAGAAAAGTATTTTTAGAATTACTCATTCATGTTGGAGTTATTTTAGTAGATAGTAGATTAATGCCAGCAAGGATAGGGACATCAGGTGTTGCAATTGCATGTGCAGGGATTGAACCAATTTTGGATATGAGATCAAAAAAAGATTTGGATGGAAATCCATTAAAAGTAACATTTCAAGCTGTAGTAGATAATCTTGCAACTATTGCAAATCACAAAATGGGTGAAGGTGCAGAATCAAAACCATTTTCAATAGTTAGAGGATCAGGTGCAAAACTCACAGATAGAAAAATCAAACCCTTAGAAATGGCAATATCACCAGATCAATGTGTTTACGTAAGAGGATTATCAAATCCTCCAAAAACCCAAGGCTAAAATCAATTCTGCTTTAAATAGAGGTATTGAAAAGAAAATCCATGGAATACATCACAACATACCCAAAAACAATTTCATTTCTTGATGGATTAAAACACAAGATCAATGTGGATAACAAAGATGGGGTTGAGCAACTCCATGTAGTAGTGAAAAAAAGTTTTGAAGAATTGATGAAAATTTTTACAGATGAAGGGTTTACAAAAGTTAAACTTGAACATAAACAACCAGATCAAATAGGCAATGGTCTAAATCTAAAATTAAAAAAACCATGGGAGATGCACATCAGAATGGTTGATTTGAAAAAAGGGTTAATTGGAATTCATGCAGAAGTCGAAGTTTCAAGAGATTATCTCCAACATCTTTTCTCACAGAGAACACCAGTAGTGTATGAAGTAGAAGAAATTTTGAAAAAATACCAAATTGAATATCATTTTTGGCATGATAAAATTAAAAAAAATGTTTTAGAGATTGCAGATAATTACAAAGTTAAACTTGCAACACCTGGAATTCCAGTTTTTGCTTGGAAACCAATGTTATTTGTTATTGGAACAATAGCAGCATTTTATGGTTGGAAATATTTTAACACAATCTGGTAAAACTAAATTCCTAATGTTTCAGCTTTAGTCATTTCTAAAAAGACCTTATCACCTACAGAAAGACCCATCTCTTTGTATTCATGCATTTCAAGTTTCAATTGAGTTACACCTCCTTGTGCACCCATGCCACCCATTCCAGACATCATCTTGTTAAGATCTTTCATCATGTCATTCATGTTTGAAAAACCCATTACTTTTGAACCGCCAAAAGGAGGTTGAGGGTTTTGAGGACCGCCTTCTTTAAGATCTTTAATAGAAGATAATGAAACTACCACATATGGTGCTCCATCAGGAGCAGAATCAATACTCTTTACTACAAATTCTTTCTTCATAACTGAAATTCTAACTTTGTCTATATAATTTTAATTTTAAGACAAATAAGTATGAAAAACATCAGGGTTGAAGCTTTAATTACGATTTTTGAAGGTTATAATTAGTGACTGAAATTTTAGATACCACATTACAATATTATGGGATTTCACCATGGGAGATTGAGGTCCTACATGGATTTCTGAATTCCCACTTTTCCATAATTCAAGATGAAATTAAACAAAATAATGAGGATTTTGTGAGTTTCCTAGATATCAATATACCACTTGCATTTAATGAAGAATTTTTCCAGTGGTTTGAATTTAAACGATGGGAAAAAATCAAATCAGTTTTCAAAGAAATGAAAAGAAGAAGAGGTAACGGAAATGCTTTGAAAATTAAAATAAATTTTTCGGGAAATCCCAAAATTATTTTTGATATAGATACTCAAGATAGACAATGGTTTGATAATGCTGTTGAGAAAATTGATTCAGTTTTAGAACTTATACCATATCATCTTGATCCACAAAAAACTCCCCCAGAAATTTCAGAAATTATTTACAAATTTGATTCCAAATCAATTAGATGGCGTTTATCAGATGCATCATCACTACAAAATAAGAAATTTTCATTTAAAGATGAATCATGGAAAGAAATCAATTAAG
Source organism: Candidatus Nitrosopumilus sp. (assembly GCA_018263505.1). Classification (GTDB taxonomy): domain Archaea; phylum Thermoproteota; class Nitrososphaeria; order Nitrososphaerales; family Nitrosopumilaceae; genus Nitrosopumilus. The sequence goes on along the minus strand of JAANXA010000014.1, from coordinate 55,781 downwards.
ATCTTTTTGTAATGGTTTCAACAAGTCATACAGCTGTTGATATTTTAATTCAATAAAATTAAGGGCATCAAGTAATTTTTTGGATTTTCCATACTTGAAACGAACTAATTCGCGATGATGCCAAAATATTTTTCCAGAATCTACAGATAAGGTAGTAAAAAAATCAGGACCAATTAATTCATCAGATAATTTTACATCATATGGAAATATCATATCTACCATAAACCATTCATCACCATCAGGATAATCAGAGCCAGTATCCATATCAAAAAATACATGTAGTAAATCAGATTGCATTAGACCATCATCATTTATTGAGGGGTGTTTAACAGAAGATTTTTTGAAATCCAAATTCAACAATTGTGGTTCAAAGAATCCTTTGAGAATAGATTTTCTAAAAATTTTATTTGTATCAGAGATATTCAAATATAAAATAAAATTAGATAAAACTTGCCTATAACTTCTTAGGTCATTAATGGAAAATTAAACTTCTAATGAGTTTAGGATTTTCGAGATATCAGTATTTGAAAAACCATTTTTAGATATATTCTGCTTTGATGGAGGATTTTCCAAATAATTTGGAATCTTATCTCGTAACCTAACAGTATATGGAGTAGTATTGTCATTTTTATAAAATATTCCAATGGGAATTTTTGTTCCCCATTCTAAGGATTTGATTAATGCCTGAGATAATTTTTCATTAGATTCAATTTCAGAATTATAATGAACAGTTGGCTCATACCCAGTATCTTCAAGTTTGTATATTCTTGAATGTCTTTTTTGTGCCTCATCCATCAAATCAGTTCCAGCATACCAATCTCTAGTATTAAGATCATTGTATGTAGGACATGGTTGTAAAACATCCAAAAAAGAGAGTCCAGGGTGTTTAACTGCCTTAACTATCAAATCTTTGAGATGTCTAACATCGTATGAGTATCCACGAGCTACAAATGTAAATCCACTTGCAATTGCCAAACCAATTGGATTAACATTAGAATTAGTGTTGGGAGAAGGAAGAGATTTTGTTTTTTCACCTAATTTCAAAGTAGGAGAAGCTTGTCCTTTTGTTAGTCCATAAACACCATTATCAAAAATTATGTAAGTCATGTTTACATTTCGTCTACCTGCAGCTACAAAATGACCTGCACCTATTCCCAGGCCATCACCATCTCCACCTACAGCTACTACAGTCATTTCAGGATTTGCAATCTTTGCACCTTGTGCAAATGTAAGAACTCGTCCATGTAATGTATGAATTCCATAAGTGTTGATATAATGAGATGTTTTTCCAGAACATCCAATTCCAGAAAATATCACAGTCTTATCTCTTTGTACTCCCATGTCTGCCAAAGCCATTTGAATTGCATTTACAATTCCAAAATCCCCACAACCAGGACACCAATCATTATGAACATCAGTTTTATATTCAGCAGGTTTAAGCGCCATGCATCAATACCTCACGTCTGTCTGCTTTATTTTGAACAATTCGTTTAAGAGAATCATAAACTTCAGTACTAGTCATTGCACGTCCAGTGTATTTTAAGATGAAGTAATCAATATCGCGTTGAAGATTTTGTTTGAAAATTTTTCCTAGTTGGCCTGATTGATTTGCTTCAACATCAATGATAGTTTTGACATCATCAAGTAATGATTTTACATAATCAGCAGGAAATGGATGCATTAATTTTAATTGAATCAATCCAATTGAAATTCCATCTTTTTTTAACATCTCTAATGCATCTTTAACTGGGCCTACAGCAGAACCCCAAGATATTACAGTAAAATCATGAGTGCCAAATGAAATTGCTTGTTCTTCTTTTGGGATTTTCTCCAAAATTAGATCTAGTCTAGACATTCTCTTATCCATCATTTTTACACGTGAAACAGGATCCTCTGAAATATGTCCAGTTTCATCAGATTCATCACCAGTATTCCAAAATATTCCATTGTCCATTCCTAATCTAGAACGGGGAGAAATTCCATCATCAGTGAACTCAAATCTTCTATAACCATCTTCTACTGTTTCTAATAATTTACCTCTATCAATAGAGATTTTTTCTGCATCCCATTTTTTACAAGTAATCACAGAGCTTGCATGAAATTTATCCATCATATGGATAACAGGAACTTGGAAAACATCAGCATAATTAAAACAATTTCCAGTATCATAGAAGCTTTCTTCAATTTCACCTGAAGCATAAACAATTTTTGGAAAATCTCCATGTCCTGCAAATATACTGAAAAGTAAATCATCTTGACCATGTCGAGTTGGTAAACCAGTTGAAGGTCCACTTCTTTGATAGTTTGTTATTACAATAGGTACTTCATTAATTCCAGCCCAGCCTAACATTTCAGTCATCAATGCAAATCCAGGTCCAGATGTACAAGTAGCAGAACGTGTTCCAGTTAATGCACCACCAATAGTCATCCCCATTGCAGAAATTTCATCTTCAGTTTGAATCACGGCAATAGAACCAGGTCTATCACCAATAATTTCTAAAAGTTCATGAGATTCAAGAAAAACAGATTCATCAGATGCAGGAGTAATTGGATAATAAGGTTGAAATCTACAACCACATGCCATTTTTCCTAATGCAGTTCCCTGAAATCCTTGAACTAAAAGAGTTCCAGGTTCTTTTTCAGTTCCAGGCAAAGTATGAACAAATGTATCGAATTTTGTTGTTGCATAATTATATGAAAAAGTTGCAGTTTGTTGATTGATTTTTGCAATTTCAGGTTTTTTTGAAAAAATTGATTCAATTGCATTATGTAATGAATTAGTAGGCATTTTTACCAATCCCAAAGACAAAGAAACACCAATTACATTATACATTCTAACTAATCCGCGCAAACGTGGATTTTCAGTTTCTTCAGATAATGTATGAAGAATAGATTTGAAAGAAACAGGAAACAACAAAATGTTTTTTTCTTTTGCAATTTCTAAAACTCCAGCAACAGTAAAGGGTTTATTTTTTGATTCTAATTCTTTATGTAATCGTTCTTTAAATGGAGTATCAAGAGTTCTAACTGCATCAGTAGTAGTTTCAAGAATATCAGAATCAAAAATTATTCCACCACCTGAGACCACTTCATCATAATGACGAAACATTGTTTCAGCATCAAATGATGCCATCAAATTTACACCATTTACATTAGAATGAATTTTTTTATCTGCAATTCTTACAGTAAAGTAGCTATGTTCACCTTTAATGTTTGAATAAAACTCTCTTTTACCAAAAACTTGATATCCAATTTCAGCACAAACACGAGAAAAAATATTTGCACCAGATTCTACACCACTACCTTGAGGACCTCCAATTAGCCATGAAAAATCGGTTTCAGTCACAACAATTTACCCACATTTTGAATAATAATTTGATTTGTCAATAAAATTAACCTCCAGTTGCTGCATCAAACAATGCACATTCACATTCATCACGTTCACCACAATAAGGACAAACACAAACACATTTTTCAATAGAATTTCCACATTCAACACAAATTGCAAATTCTTCTTCAACTTTAGAAGACATCTAAAAAGAATAAAAGAAAATCGTATAAATGGTTTAGTGTAATTCTTAAAAACAATGCAAAAAAAAAGAGTGTTTCTAACTAGGACTTTACATGAATTTGCATTAAAAGAATTAAAGAAAAAATATCAAATAGAAATTCATACTGGAAAAATTCCAATTCCTAGAAATGTTTTGGAGAGAAAAATTAAAAATATTGATGGACTAATTTGTTTTCCATATGATAAGATAGATAGTGAATTAATGGATTTAGGTTCAAATCTTAAAGTGATTAGTACGTATAGTGTAGGTTTTGATCATATTGATATTAATCATGCAAAAAAGAAAAAAATTCGAGTGGGATTCACTCCAAAAGTTTTAACTGATGCCACTGCAGATTTGGCATTTGCCTTGATGATTGATGTAGTGCGCAGAGTTTCAGAAGGGGATAGAATAATTCGAAGTGGTAAATGGAGGCAAATTTATGGTGCATATGATTACATAGGAATGGATCTTCAAGGAAAGACATTGGGGATTTTAGGATTTGGGAGAATAGGGAGTACGCTTGCAAGAAGAGCTAAAGCATTTGACATGAAAATAATTTATCACAATAGAAATCGTATCTCAAAAAACAAAGAAAAAACATTAGGTGTAAAATATGTCTCACAGAACAAATTAATCACACAAAGTGATATTATTTCAATTCATGTTCCACATACATCAGAAACTGATCAAATGTTTAACAAGGAGATTTTTAAAAAAATGAAAGACTCTGCGTTTTTAATAAATACAGCAAGAGGGAAAATTGTGAATGAAAAAGATCTTAGTCTAGCACTCGAAAAGAAGATTATTTCAGGTGCAGGGCTAGATGTTTTTGAATTTGAACCAATTAGTAAAAATCATCCGTTTATGAAAATCCCAAACATAGTATTAGCACCACATATTGGAAGTTCATCAAAAGAAACTAGGGAAGAAATGGCAAAGATTACGGTGAAGAATTTGAATTTAGGAATTAATAGAAAAAAGCCAATTTATTCAGTAGGATTTTAGAATCTAGGCATAGGTTTCAAAATAATTTGAAAGTAAATCATAGTAAAAAACTGCAGTTTTTATATCCAGATTTTAATATAAAACTAGAATGAAGAAATTCAAACATACGAATGAAGAATTAGAATTAGCTAAACTACAATCTGAAAAAGATAAAAAAAAGAAGGAAACTGAAGAATAATATTTTTTTCTCCTTGTCTTTTTCAGACAAGATTTTTTTTAAAATTAATTTTTAGAATTATTTCATATCAATTTGGATGAAATCATCAGAATCACCATGAATGCAATCAGTTCCCACTGCTTTTACAGGTTCAAAACTAATTTTCCCATTATGCATTTTTCCTTCTTTTTGAAGATGACCAATTTTTCCAGTAACAACTTGCTTGTGTCGTCCACAAGTAACACCTACCATATATTCATCTTTAACATCAACAATAGATACAATGAATTCGGGCGGATTGACACATTGTTTTCCATCTTTAGAAACAGAGCATCTATCAGGCAACATAACGAAATTCATTAATCATCGGATATTAAGTTTGGTCATTACAGATTCAATTTAATATCGATTAAAACAAAATAGAGTGAATTAAAGTGACAGGTAATTTTGATATTATAATAATTGGTGGAGGGATTCTTGGGACATCAATATCATATTTTCTATCACATCTTAACAAATCAAAAAAAATTGCAGTATTAGAGCAAGAATCAAGAGTTGCAGTCCATACAAGCGGTAGAAACACAGGAAAAGTTCATGCCCCATATCTGTATAACCCAGAAAAGAAAAAACTTTTTGCAAAAGCTGCATTCCATGGTTTTGAAATGTTGGAAGAATATTCCAAAATTAAAGATTTGCCATTTAAAAAAGATGGAGTTATTGAAGTTGCATTAGATGAAAAAGGTGTTAAAGTTCTTGAAAAATATCTCAAATGGGGAAAACAAAATGGTCTTGAAGACAAAGACATTGAATTTTTTGATAAAAAAGAAATGAAAAAAATGGAGCCTGAGATTAAATGTGAATCAGCTCTCTATGTATACAAAGATGGTTCTACAGATTATTCAATATTTACTAATTCAATTATGGAAGATAGTAAAAAAAAAGGAGTGGAATTTCTTTTAGGTTCCAAAGTAACTGAAATAAAAAAAGGAAATGATCAATGGGAAATTACAATTAATCAAAAAAAAAAAATTAAAACAAAATTTTTGATCAATGCTGCAGGAGGAGAATCAATTAACATTGCACATGATGTTGGAATTGCAAAAAGCTTCACAGATGTACACTTTAGAGGAGAATATTGGAGAGTTCCAAAAGAATTTCACAATTTAACTAAAGCTAGTGTATATTCTGTACCTGAATTTCCAGACTATCCATTTTTAGATCCTCATTGGATTATACGTGTTGATGGAAGTTGTGAGATTGGTCCAAATGCAGTTCCAGTTTTTAGTCCATATGGGTATGATAGTGTTGAAAATATCAAAGAATTCATTCCAAAAATAATTGAAATGTTTAGTTCAGGGGCAAGGAAAGCAATTTTTGATAAACAATTTCAAGAATTAGCAATTAATGAAATTCAGTCATCAGTTTCAAAAACTGCAATGATAAACAGAGTGAAGAGATTTTTGCCAAAAATAGATTCAGAAAAAATTACAGAGAAAGGAACTGCAGGAATTCGCTCATCAGTAATTGATGAAAATGGGAAATTTGTTCCAGATGTGATTTTGATAGATGGGGAAAAATCGTTTCATATTTTGAATTACAATTCCCCAGGAGCTACAGGAGCATTACCATTTGCAGCACATGTCATAAATCACCTAAACAAGAACAAGTTTATCGAAAATGAATTTTCAGATGCTCAATGTGGGCCATGGAAATTTTCAAAAATAATCGAAAAATTAGAAAAATGAAATGGCGCCGGGAGTGATTAATAATGTTTTCTGCAAGCACAATGAATGAAAAAATTACCAGTTTGAAGTCATAGGAAAAGTTTCCTGTTTTGTGTTTCGGTATTTTCACATTTCATAGCTACGTGATGTAACAACCATTTTACAATAGTAACCCAGCTAGAAAAGTTTTATGAATGTCATGAATTAATGCAAAAGTTGTTCCAGAAATAGAATTCTTAACTTTTACTAGTATAACTCATTGATGATGGGATTCTTCTAGGATTTTACTAGAAGTACCTCATTCATTTAAAAATTAGGTTCAAATTGATTCCATCTCCATAAGAATCGGTCAAGTTTCTAAGTTACAATAAAATTCTTATTGCTACAACATACATTTCAATAATTAATCATAATTAATTTTGGTGTTATGAAATTCATTATAAACTATGAGAAAATGGATTCAAATACCTGTATCCTGCCATTATTACTATCTACAACGTAGATTTGATTTTGATTGTGTTTTTGGTGAGAATTCTACGTATTGAATGAATTGTGAAACCAAGTATGCCCCAAAATATTACACTAACAACAGTTCGTAGAATCATTATTTGATCCTGTAGTAACGCATCACCCATATCATTTGCAAAATAAAGCAAGGACGGAGGAATGAATAAATGTTCTACTGGCCAATTCAATAATGTGTAAATTATGTATTCTCCTGATTTTTCCATAGATATGTTATTTAGAATTGAAACAACAAATCCGTAGACTAGAAATGCTATGATTATTTTCATATCTTAAAAAAAATAATGTGGTGGAGTATTTATGTCAGCTCGATTAGACGTGCAACGCCGTTATTGTATTCGCCTTGCCAGTAACCTGAATTTCCTTGATTGTATGTTCCAACATTCCCTACACCAGTTTGACCGACCAGATCATTCCTAAGCTCGGATTCAGCATTTTCCCAAGAATCAATCTCATGACATAGACACAAAGTATTCCATGTTTCTTGATGTGCAGTACCTACAGACCAATAATCGTAAACACTGTGTGTGTCATAATCTCCGCCAAACAAACGTACATGTTCTCTTTGACCTACAATGTTTCCTTTGTACTGTTGATGATCACTTTGTACCCAATCCAAAGTTCCTCCATGAGGCACATTGTTGATTAGAACATATTGTTGTGGTGATACTCCATCCCCACCCCAATTATTGTCTGCGTAGGAATCAATAACAGTATCTGTTTGAGAGGTAGTAGCATCTTCATAAAAGACCATGTTTACTGGATCTTTTGCATTTCCCATTGGTGAATCATATGATTCATCTCCAAATAGAATAGAATGATCTCCTACTCTAACCATATTTACGGTCATTACATCAGGTCTATTGTCAACTGTTTGCTTCAATTCTGCCTTTAGCTCTTCTACCTTCATTTCACCTCTCTTTCCGAAATTAGAGGTTAGCCAATCATAGTATTTTTGATTGTCTTCAACTAATTCTTCAAAGGTTGGAAGTTCTTTGGCTTTGATAGTTACCTCTAATCGCTGAACTTTAGTATCGCCAGAATAATACACATTCTTTACTTCACTGGAAAGAATTTCTGCAGTGTATCTTTTAGGAGACTCTATCTCTGCTGCATTCACTTGTACTGCGTTCAGGACAATAGAACTAGTAACAAGTATGCCCGCAATGATTGACATCAATGCAATTGTTTTTGTTGTTTTCGTAGTCATTATTAATTTCCATAATTGGAAATCATAAAAGAATTTAGTCAATCCAGATTGAGCTAATGTTCTTATAATAGGAATTTCTCAAAAATTGTTTTTGTTTGTTTTATCAAAATTTGTTCTGACATTATCGTGTTACTACACCGTAAAAAGACGATTATAGATGAACTTATGTATTTTAGATTGTTGGTAACAAACACAAGTGCAGATATTTCAGTTAAAAAAAAATCAAAGTATCGATACTTGCATTTTCTTTATAATTTGAAAGTCACCTTCTAGCAATTATGGTGTGGTTGTGTTGTATTTGATAAACTGCTTCGCTGCCAGGCAGTTATGACAGATGTTAATTTTGGAATGACGAAAGAAATTTTTTTCACAAATTTTTCTAATTGATCATTTCCTACAATTTCTTTGCACTTGGCATGAAAATTTAATGTTTTGAATATAAGAATTAGCTCAATCTGGATTGACTAAATTCTTTTATGATTTCCAATTATGGAAATTAATAATGACTACGAAGAACTTCAAAATTGCTTTGTTTGCAGCTTTGACTGTTGCATTAGTAATTCCTATAGCTGGAATTCATTTTGCAGATGCAGAAAATGTAGCAGTAAAAGATGTAACCAAAAAAACTGATCTATCAGTAGAAGAACAACAAGATCTCAAAAGAGTATCTAAAATTATGGAAAAACGTCTTCATCTATTAGCAGAAAAACAAGAGCTTGAAAAAAGTGATCCAGTTGGAAATATAGAAAGAATTCAAGAAATAAATTCCGAAGTGGCTAAAATTGAAGACGAATTTGCTGAGATAGAGAAAAAAAACAATGACAGATATTATGTTGCACCAGAAAGACAAGCAGAATTAGCAGAAATTCGTGAAAATACGGACTTTTCAGGAATTCCTATAGTAGGCATGGGAACTGATGCAATAAACAAACAACTGTCATTTGAGATCCTAGATACGCCAGAAAATAGAGCAAATGTTGCGGAAATAAGAAACAAGTTGCATGAATTGATCCCTGATGAAGAATCATTCACCATAAAGTTTAGAGATTCACCAACAACTTTTTCTTGTACAAGTAGACACAATTGTGATCCAGTAATTGGAGGAGCTTCAATTGAAGCACATACTAGTGGTGATTGTACTTTCGGATTTGAGGCAACAAGATCTGGCGCCCCAGGATTTGTTACTGCAGGACATTGCGCGGATGGTGATGTAGGACAAAGTGTGTATCACCCAACAGGTAATCAAAATCCATTTGGAACAGTAACAGCAGAATTATACTATGATGGAACTTCCTGCGACTGTGCATTTGTAGGTGCTTCTACAAGTGACATTGATGAAGTAATTTATCTTGCCGCAGGAAGTACATATGATCCATCAAGCACAACAAGCGCATCTTCTCAATCAGGTGACTATGTCTTAATGTCAGGAGATGAGTCTGATCTAGTATGGGGAACTGTTGTTGATACTGATTTTACAGCTTATTACGGAACATGGCCTTTTGGCACTGAAGTAAACCATCTCGTAAAGGCTTCTTCAATGGATATAACATTCGGCGATAGTGGAGCTCCAGTTACAAACTCTGCAGGTACAAGCTTGTATGGAGTAATTAGCGGAGGTCAGTCTTTTTGGGATGAAGCATATTGGTCACCAGTAGATAGAATATCAACGCATCTAGGGGCAACTGCCGTATTATAGCAGTTTATCTCTTTATTTTTTTTATAATTTTTTCGATAAGCAATCCAATTAAAATCACTGCTAAAGGAATTGTAAAATTATAATCTTTTACATTTTCGCTATAAATTGTAGGACTGTTTTGAATATAGACCCAAGAAAATACTGCCACAAACCCAATAATTGCAAATTTTATTCCCCTTTTGAAAATTTTCTTTAAAACACCATTGTTTACTTCTTCCTCAGATTGTTTAGGAAAAATTAACATTCCTGACGGGATTTTAAAAAAGCGATGCGTTTCTCCTTCTCTGGCAATTTTCTTTTTTGTAATTTCAAGTAGACCTATTACTTCCATCTTTTGTAAATGATGTATTACCAAACTTACTTTGAGATCTAATTTTTTTGCGATCTCGTTTATGTACATTTCTTTTCCTATCAGTAATTTTATGATGTCTCTACTGGATTTGTTACTCAATAGTTCTCCAAGAATTTTTAATTTGTCATCATCAGAAGAGAAAATTTTGATTTTATCAAAATTTTCATCATCTTCATTGATCTTTTCCATTTATTACTGGAAAATTCCTAACTTAATAAAATTATTTGAGAAATGATTCTGTCTGCTCAAAATGGCTATCAATTTATTTTTCAAATTCCTCACTTTGCAGTCTTGTCATTGACAAGCTGTTGGATGAATCTTCGCTGTTCTATGATTAATGATTCCAGATTCCTTATCTTCTTTGAAAATTTCCTTTCAAGTGTTTTAACATCAGAGTTTTGTCTCTTCTCCAGCATTGCCTGCCTTACCTGTGCAAGCTCCTTTGAGAGTCCCATTCCACAGCGAATGCAATGCGACTTGTCGCTGCTGTTTTGCTGCTTGCAGTCAGGGCAGACTTTGGAAAACAAGATTGAATTTTGTTCATCGTCTTTTTTAAGACCATGAAGCTTCAAAACAGCATCTTGCTGGTCTGAGCTTGCAAGGTGTTCATAGTGAGATAGCATGTCTGAGTCCTTTGACCAGTTGCCGTAAATTTTAGCAATATTTCCTAGCTTTTTGCTATACTCAGTTAATGCCGTGTGTCTAAACAGATATGGCCATACACGTTTTGTAATTCCAGCTTTTTCCCTTGCCTTTCTTATGAGATGATCAAGTGCCCAGTATCTCATGACCTCGCTTTCATTGTCATGATACAGGAGAAATGCAGAAGGATTGCCATCTTTTGGATGCTCATTTAACCACTCCCTGAGAGGATTGTATGACGCAACAAGGGTAAGTGACTTTGGACCAGTTTTACCAGTAGTGTGAATTTGCACAAAGTCTTTATGAAATTCAATTCCTCCCATCCTAATGTTAAGAAGCTCACCCGGACGGTATGCTCCTTCAAGTAGAACAAATACGAGTGCAATGTTTCTTTTCACATATTTTCCTCCAATCTTTTTTACGGCCTGAATTAGCTGCAGTATTTCTTCATCAGTGAGAAGATCCCGGGGTTGTATTTTTTCAAACTTATCACGAAATGACCCAGGGGTTATCCATGCAACGTTGGGATCATACTCCTGATTTTTTGATTTGACAACAATTTCATTGTGTACTGCAAAATGATAGAACCTTTTGAGTGCAGTAAGGGTATCTTTTTTGACCGAATTTTCGTATGACGAGTCTGCTATCATCATGTGTACTTTTTCAATTTCTTCTTTGGACCAGTCTTTGATTTCTTTGTCATCTTTGAGATGAAGTATTCTGATTACAGAGCCAGAATAGTTTTCAATTCTTCCATAGGACATGTTATCAAGCCTCAATCGGTCCACAAATCTCCAGGCAACAGCTGTATTTTCTTTTGAGAATCGTCTTTGAATTCTCATCTTTGCAAGCTCCGCCCTTCTCTTTGAGTTGTGCCAGTCGATTCCTCTCTCTTTTTCTTTCACACCAATACGATGTTGGGTTGGATTTAAGGGGGGAAAATTTTGTTCATTGCGCCTACTATTCATATTATAAGGCGCCGGGAGGGAGATTTGAACTCCCGTTCCCTTACGAGAACGCGCTTTATGGTTTAATTATTTCCAGGCGCGCGCCCTACCAGGCTAGGCGACCCCGGCACAAGTCTTGCGACAAATGTAATTGGAAAAATCTGATTATATATTGTGTTATTTTGTTATCAAAAAAATTATTTCCAAATTGTGATGGTGATGGATTTTTCTACAACATTTCCAGATGAGTCCATAGCACTAGTAGATAATTTGTAAAGACCTTCTAATGCAGTATCACCATCATTCTTAATTTGATCCCATGAAAAAGAGATTTCATCTCCAGGTTCAAGTGTAGAAAGTGTATGAGGATCAGGAGTATACATTAAGATTCCAGACAGACCAGTAATTCTAAGAACATGTGAAGTATCAGAAAATATCAAGGATGTGGTTCCAGAATTTATAATTTTAATTTTAATTTCTTCACCTAATTTAAAATCAGATTTTTCAGTTACAATGGAAATAGAATTTCCATCAACAAAAACAAGTTGGCCTGTATTTTTGATATCGATTAAATAAATTCCAAAAATGAGTCCTGCAATTAATCCAACACCAGTAAAAATTACAAGACTTTTTGCTAACAATTTTAAAAATTATTTCCGATTAATCCTTAGGAGGGATGGGTTTAGTTCTCCATTTTTTAGGATATGTGTTTGGAGCCATTATAATTCTCTTAGTTTCAAAAGCATATCCCTTTGTTGCATCACGAATTTCTTCTTCAGACATGGTGGATTCAGCTAAAGCAACTGCTTCACCCTTTTGAGTATAAACTCCAACTATATCACCACTTTTTAGGTTTGGAGATATTTTTAAAATTCCAGGAATTGCAAGTTGGGCACCATGACACAGTGCATCAACTGCAGAATCACGAATTATAACAGATTTTAATTCACTAAAGGCATATTCAACAGGTTTTATCATCTTCATTAGTTTACTATCATCTTTATTTTCCTCCCATAATGCAAATGCATTTGCAAGTTCATGTAAAGTGACTAATCCATCAATTTCATGAAATTGATCAACTCTAGTTCTTCGAAGTTCAATCATTGTTGCACCAGGTCCAAGAATTTCACCAAGATCGTAGTATAATTTTCTAATATAGGTACCAGATTCACATAAAACTCGAGTTAAGAGTAATCTTTCTTTTTGTTCTAGTACTTCAAATTCATGAATAGTCCTAGTTCTTGTTTGCCGAACCACTGCAGAACGTTGTGGAGGTTTTTGAAAGATTTCACCCTGAAACATTTCAATTACTTCTTTGAGTTTATCTTTTGAAGGAAGTGAATGTACGCGTCCTAGTGCATGGTATTCTTTTGGACCTAAAAGTAAAACGCCTAATGCTTTTGTGGCTTCACCTAATCCCAGAGGTAAAACTCCAGATACCTGAGGATCTAGAGTTCCACTATGGCCGATTTTGGGCAATTTTAGAATTCTTTTTGTCCAAGCCACAGTTTCATGACTTGTAGGGCCAGGAGGTTTGTCTAAAAGTATAATTCCATAATTAAGTAACTGTTCAATAGTTCTTTTATCATAATAAGTTCCATATGCATCATCAGTAAAATCCTGATCAACTTCGATTAAATTTTCAAGTTGTTTTAAAGTCATAATAATTTTCTCACAGTCTCTTTTGCAACATCAATTACTTGTTTTGCAGTAAGATTATCAGTGTTAATTATCACATCAAAGACAGATTTATCATCACCAAAATCAAAATCATATAATTTTTTGTATAATGCCTTATTCTTATCAAATCGTTGTTTTGTAATTGCAAAGGCATCTTCTGAACTCATATTATCTCGAGATTGCATTCTTTTGGTACTACTTTCACGGGAGCCTTCCAACCAAATTTTTATTCCATCTTTAATCAACCAAGGTAATGTATAACTAGTGATTACCATTTTGCCTTCATTGAATAATTCAATTAATTTTTTATCTAATTTTTTGTCAAATTCAGAATTTTCTTCACGCTGGTTAAGAAATTTCATGCCATCTTGAGTATCCCACCAATCATCACCTTGAGAATCAAAACCATGATCTTTTGCCATTTCTTTTAGAACATCACCGCCGCTAAGATATTTTAATTCAAATTCTTCAGCTAATCCTTTTGCAACAGTTGTTTTTCCCACAGCTGGAGGTCCAGAAATAACAATAGATTTTGTCAACTGAGATCCATTGAGGTTTTAGTTAGTCTCATTATAATTCCACTAAATGCAATAGATGAAAGAAAATACCAAGCCCAAAGGAATAATGCATTTTCTTCAGTACACACATGTTCTGAATCTGCAGCTTGTGCTGCAGTACATGTTAATTGGAACATCTCACCAGGAATTACATTTAGAGGTATTGGGGAAATAGCTACAGTGTATGTAAACAGTTGTGGCAACACAAGATAAAATATCAAAATCAATGGAACAAAGGTGATCATCATAGGTCTCATATTCATCTGCATCATTTCCATTGACATTTTGTTCATGTAAGATGATTTTTTGTTTAATTCAGCAGTCTTTGCAGTGTCTTTAGCTCTCATTGCAGCCATTCTTTCTTTTTGCCAACCACGGGTTTCTTTCATTATTCTTTTTAGTTTTGTTTGATCAACCATTTTTTTCCTAACTGCAGAATTGAAGATATTTAGTAAAACACCAAACCCAGTCACTGCAAACATAGAGATGATTAATCCTTTGATTATTGGATCATCACTACCCAAAGCCATTCTTCCATCACCTCCAAGAAAGTCGGGAAGTTGTAAGAAGGCCGAATCAATAAAGAGTAGTATAAAGTTAAAATCCATTTTTCACAGTCCTATTGCATTAATTATCTTATTTGCTGCTTCATCAATCTTTCCCTCTCCATTAAGAATGTGTCTGACAGGAACACCTGTTATTACAGCACATGCAGAGATCATTCCAGTTTGATATTCTAACTCTTTTTTGATATTGATTAATGTAATTTTGTCTCTATCTCGTGATTCATCCTTCATTCGTCTGTTATAGATTTCTTCAGGTTTTGCAGCTACTGAAACAAAATTAGATGGTTGAATAATTTTTAAAACATGTTCAGGTAATCCAGGATAATACCCCTCAGGAGAACTGATAAATGCATGAGTATCAATTATTGTGATTTCTTCATCATGAGCAGCAATTTTTTCAGCTGCAATTTTTTGAAGTTTTTGTTGTTCCACAACAGGTAATTTTCGTAAATTATCTCTATCCTTCAATCCATTTTCTTTTGCAACATCAAACATCAAAGTTCCATAATTGACAACACTGACAACTTTATTTTTTTCTTTTAGAGACTCAACCACTTGAGACAACAGACTAGTTTTACCAACACCAGGTATTCCTACCAATATGATTTTCTTATTTTCTTCCAAGTAAAGCACCCAATCGCGGCATTACAACTTCTACTTGTTCTCTAACTAATTGTGTATAATAGTTGATGAGAATATCTACCATAAGTAAAATTCCAATTCCGGAACCAAATACACCTAAAACATCAGAAACACCGGCCAATAGACCCAAAATCATAGATCCAATAATAGTGACTGATGGAATGTACTTGTTTAGTAATGCTTCAACTGGTTTGTTTGATCTTCTAAACCCAGGGATTTGTACATCTGCATCAAGCAAATTCTGAGCAGCACTTTTTGGCGACAAACCTCCAAGTTCAACCCACAATCTACCAAATACAACTACAATTCCAATCATAAACAAAACATACCCCACAGCACGTCCAGGATCCAATGCTGCAACATCAAGTCCTCTTGGAGGAGTGATATAGTAAATTAAACCTCCAATCGGGGTAGATGGACTGGTAGGATCAAATTGTGCTATAAAATTCATAAAGAAATTATTGTTACGTGGATTCATGTTTGCCCATAACATCTGGAACATGAAAACAGCATTCGCAGTAAGAGCAGATGCCAAAATTACAGGGATATTAGATACATACATCAATTTGATAGGATAAACTGCTGAAAATCCTCTATATTTTGTAGATACAATTGGAATTTCAACTTTCATTCCCTGAACAAATACAAGAATCAACAAGACTCCAGCAGTTAAACTCAATCCAAAGATACTAGGGAGTTGATTTGAACGGAATAATATATTAGATACATCTCCACCAGCTATAGATTGTGCAATATAGGGTATAATTCCAATAGTTCCACCATCACCAGCAGGTAATGGACTGAACATACTCCAGAGAATTTGTTGAGCAACACCGGCCATAATGAACAAACTAATTCCACTACCAAGACCCCAACCTTTCTGAATTAATTCATCTAAGAACATGATCATGATAGATGCGGCCATGAGTTGGCCTATCATCACATACAAAAAGTATGGTTCGGAAACTCCAGGACCATAAACTGCTGCTGCATATACAATAGATTCAGCTACAATTACAATGTAAGTAACTAGTTTTGTTGCAGTCTGAAAAATTCCTCGTTCTTCAGGCTTCTTAAAGTCAAATTTCAAAATATCTGAACCTCTAAGCAATTGCATTAATAATCCTGCAGTTACAATAGGTCCAATTCCTAATTCAACAAGGGTACCTTGTTGGGATGCAAAAATAACTCTAGCAAAAGCTAGGAAATCAAATTGAGGAGCTGTTGCTCCAAATAACGGGGTTTGTCCCATAACCATGTAAATGAGTAATGCAACTCCACACCATAGCAATCTAGTTGGAAGAGGAATTTTCTTTTTAGGTTTAGGGACTTGTGGAAGGTAAGGTTCTGCTTTGAAAACTACTTTTCGAATAATTGAAGTAATTGTGCCCTCAGCCATGATCAGTTAACACCTAGTCCTCAGTAGTATTTTCTTTTGTTACAGATTGAACGATTTCTCCTCCAACTGCTTTTAATTTTTCTTCAGCTGATGCTGTGAATTGAGATATTTTGACAGAATATGCATTAGTTATCTTCCCGCCACCAAGAAGTTTATCATAACCTGCACTTTGAAGGTCCACAATTTTCTTTCCACCTTCTTCTTTTCCAAAGGTTGCAAACAAATCATCTAAGTCACGAATACTTGCCCATTTTTTTATTATATTTGGATGAGGGGTTTTAGGTGCATCATGACCATAATGATCTGGATCTTCTTTCAATAATGTACTGTAGTGATGTTTTTGCATACCAGTAATTCCAAGACCTCCCTTGTGACCACTTGCACGATGTTGACCTACTTGTCCCCATCCCATATGTCGTCCACCGCGAAGTCTTCTAGTTTTTCTTAATCGAGTTGCCATGTTAAATCATATTCCTTACAATAGTTCCAAGTTCTTTGTTTCTTCCCAAAACACCTTTTTGTCCATACAATTTCTTTGTACTTCTCTTAAAGCCATGTCTTGGTGGTGCTAATGCAAACCAAGGTTTTAGAGGTTTTAGTTTTGATAACATTGTTTTTCCTTCACTCAAAGCTGTTGCCAATTCTTCAGAGTTAGCAAATCCTAGTTTTTTAAGATCATCATCATTAATCTTTTGATATCCAGATTTTCGTGCTTTTTTATCAATCAATTCTTTTGCCAAATCCACATCAAGATCTACCCAAGATACATAATGTTGTACTTTTTTTAGCATTCCCAACAAATTATCTTTTGATGGGAGAATAGTTGCACGGTATTTTTTATCTAATTTTAAAAGTTCCATAGTATGAGTTGCCCAATATGGACAGTCTGCTTGACCTTTAATTCTAACAACGAGGACTGCATTTGCCATTTTTATCATCCTTGACTGAATGTCTGTCTAAGACAATCCAAAATAGCTTTTGATGTTGAACTCATGGTAGGAGTAGAACCTTTTGCAGTAGTCCAGGCATCTTTGAGACCTGCCAATTCTAATAATCGTTTAATTTTACCACCTGCAACCAAACCTAATCCACGAGGTGCAGGAATAATTTCAATTGTTACACTTCCACCCTTACCTCTAACTTTGAATGGAACAGAATGTTTTTGATCACATCTACATTCCCAACTACCACATCCTAACTTGATTGGATTTACATTTAGAAAAGCTTGACTAGTTGCTTTTTCAATTGCAATTCGCATTTGTTTTGATTTGCCCATACCAATTCCAAGATAACCATTTTGATTTCCTGCAGCAACAATTGCTTTGAATCTAGTAGATTGACCATTAGAAGTCATTTTTTGAATCATACCAACATCTACTACTTCACTTGTCAAATCCGGAAGTAATTTTTTGATAATTCCAGATTCCTGAATCCTTAACCCAGATTCAAGGATTTCTTCAAGTGAAGAGATTTCTCCTGATTCAACTTTTTTACCTAAAATTGTTTTTGGAACCCAAACTTCTTCAACAGGTTCTCTTCTTGGACGTCTTGGTTTATCACTATCAGATTTATTTCCAGGTGGACCACGACCATAAACTGGTGCACCTCTACCTCTAGGACCGCCTGACTGTCCTTGCGGTTTTTTTGTTTGTGCTTCTTGACTCAATTTACTTTATCTCTCCATCAATTGTAGATTTCATTTTAGAAATGTCATTTTTTACGGTAAGATGTTCTCCGTTAATTCGGTCTTCAGAAGGGAATGTTTCTTCATTGGCAGGAACTTCCAAACCAGCATCAATAACTCCTTTAAGAGCTGCGGCCATTCTTTGAGTGTATCTTTTTGTTCCAGTGTAAAGAATTGCATCTTTTGCACCTTTACCAAGAGCTTTCTTCCCTGCCAAATAACCTGTCAAATATGCTGCAGAAACACTCTTCCTAGAACCTTTCCAACCTTTTTCGAGTAAGTATCTAGAATGTGCAGATGAAACAACCTTATCTCCAGTCATTCCAGGAGACAAAATCTGTACTTGTGTATTTTGATTAGAAATATTTACAGTAATAAAATCGCGTTTTCCCATCAACATTGTTCCTCGTTTACGATAATTGGTCTTTTCTTCTCTAAGTCTACGCAATATTTTGGAATAGGCCATCTATAGAAATCGAGTTAGAATCTGCTCTTATATACGTTAAGCGTGAATCAGTGCAACAAGTAAAGCTTTCTGAGTATGAAGACGATTTTCTGCTTCATCCCAAACTACAGATTGTATTCCATCAATTACAGATGATGTTACTTCTTGATTTCGTTTTGCAGGAAGACAATGCATAAAGATCGCATCTTTTTTTGCATTTTTCATTAATTTAGAATTTACCTGATATTTTGGAAGGAATTTTTTCATTCGTTTTGGATCACGATTATGTATTGATGAAAAAGTATCCGAAACTACAACATCAGCATTTTGTGTTGCAATAAAAGGATCCGTAGTCAATTCAATATCAGTTAATTTTTTTGATTCTTTTAGAACATTTTTGTCGGGTTCAAACCCTTTTGGAGTTGCAATAGACATTGAAACTTCAGATAATGAAGCACCATACATCATAGAATTACAAACATTGTTTCCATCACCTATCCATGCAATTTTTAATCCCTTGAATTTTTTCTTTTTTTCTTTTATCGTCATAAAATCTGCCAAGATTTGACAAGGATGAAAAGTATCCGAAAGTCCATTAATTATGGGGACAGTAGAATGTTTAGATAATTTTTCTAACAAATCATGTTCATAGACACGGGCCATAATACAATCAGTATATCGTGAAAGAGTTTTTGCAGTATCTTCAGCAGATTCACCACGAGATAATTGTGTATCATTAGATGACAAATTTATTGCATGACCACCCAATTGAAACATCCCAGTTTCAAAACTTACACGAGTTCTAGTTGATGGTTTTTGAAAAATCATAGTAAGTGTTTTATTTTTTAAAATAGGCCTGTTACCTTTCTTTTTGAATTCTTTTTTTAATTTGATTGAATCATTGATCAATCCTAAAAATTCTTTTGGATTTAATTCTGCTAAAGTGAGTAAATTTTTTGTTTTAAGTTTCATCGTCTTAAGAACCCAAATCTGCCTCGTTTCTTTTTAGGTTTTTCTTCTTTATCATGTTTGTGGATATCTGATTCTTCAAGATCATTCTTCTCTTCATCATTTTTTGTTTCACCAGGTTTTAATTTTCCATTTTTTATCCATTCATGAATTTTTTTACCCAGATTAAATGCATCGTTATCATTTTCTGGTGGAGGTACATTAAACAATTCAGAATAAGTGACAATATCATCATCCTTGATTCCTTCGAAAGGATCATCTGAATGGGTTTCGGGTGTTGGTTCTGGTGTTGGTTCAGGTTCTGGTGTTGGTTCAGGTTCTGGTGTTGGTTCAGGTTCTGGTGTTGGTTCAGGTTCTGGTGTTGGTTCAGGTTCTGGTGTTGGTTCAGGTTCTGGTGTTGGTTCAGGTTCTGGTGTTGGTTCATTTTTCAATGTAACATTATCCAAAGAACCAAAGACAGTTTCAAGAAAAGAAGTCTTATCAAATGGTTTAAGATCAGGATATTCTTGTCCAACTCCTACAAACAATACAGGAGTGGATGTAACTTTTACAATAGATAATGCAGCACCACCTCGGGCATCAGCATCGCTTTTTGTTAAAATAGAAGCATCAAATTTTACATGTTCAAAAAATTCTCGGGCTTGATTTACTGTATCATTTCCAGCTAAAGAATCACCTACAAAGATTTTCATGTCAGGGTTTACGACTTTAGTGATTTTTGCAATTTGTTGCATTAAATTTTCACTTGTTTGCATTCGGCCTGCAGTATCAATTAATACACAATCAGTTTTGTGAGATTTTGCATACAATACTGCATCTCTTGCAACAGCAGCTGGATCAGAATTATAATTTTGAGCAACTAATTTCAGATTGAGTCGATTAGTATGTTCACGTAATTGTTCAATTGCACCAGCTCTAAAAGTATCTGCAGCAGCAATTACAATAGAATATTTTTGTTGTTGTAACATATGTGCCATTTTAGCTAAAGAAGTTGTTTTACCAGTTCCATTAATGCCTACAAATAAAATTAGAAAAGGTTGTCCTTGTTGTTTTTTCTCATTAATTTTTTCAAATAAATCATAAGTTCCAGCCTCATCAAATAATGAAGAAATACTAGAAATCAAACTATCTTTCACAAATTTTTCAATTTCTTTTTTATCAACTTTTGAACCGATTAATTTTTCTTTTAGATCATCTTTAATTCCATCAATTACTTCAGTTGCAACATCAGACTCTAACAATGAGATTTCTAATTCAAAAAGAATCTCTTCAATATCTTTTTCATTTAGTTCTTTTTCACCAAGACTTTTCGCTGCATTTGAAAATGCATTACGAAGTTTATCAAACATGATTTATCCAGTAGTCGGTTTTTGCATAGTTTGCATCATTTGATTGACTTGAGCTTTTCCTTGTTCTAATCTAGATGCAGCATCTTGTTTTTTAACAGAGGTATCTTGTAAAGCAATTTCAACTTCTTTAATTCGTGCCTCAAGATAATTAATAGCAGAAGGGAAATCTTTTTCCACAGCTATTCCAGCACCAATGTTCAAAACTATTTTTTGAGTAGATGAAATTTTTGTTGGAATATACGTACCCATTCCAATTGGAACCAGTGTTTCAGATTCAGGTTTTTCATTAAGAGATTTTATGGATTCAATCGCAGCAGTGGTTTCTCTTAAAATTCCAACAAATGTTTGTTCTCTTTGGGATAAATCTGAAAAATATGTTTCAAGCATTTGCATTTGTTGCATCAATTGTTCTGCCTGTTCTTCACTCATTTACAACAAACATTGCTCAGATGGTTATAAATTCATTCATAGGTAAGAATCAAAAAAATGAAAAATGAAAAATAAAGATTAACTTTATTTTGCTTTAGAGAATCTATTTTCTACTTCATCCCAGTTAATTACATTCCACCATGCTTCAATGTATACTGGTCTTTTGTTTTGATAGTTTAGATAGTAAGCATGTTCCCACACATCACAGCCCAACAATGGTACTAATCCGTCAGTTCTTGGACTAGTTTGGTTTGGCATCGATTTGTATTCAACTTTAGATGTTGTTGGATTGTATACTAACCATCCCCAACCACTGCCTTGAATTACAGCAGTGGTAGATGTGAATTTCTCTTTAAAGTCAGCAAAGCTTCCAAAAGAATCATTGATTGCATCTGCAATTGATCCTCCAGGTTCTCCACCGCCATTTTGTTTCATGTTATTCCAAAATAACCTGTGGTTATCATAACCACCACCATTGAAATTAATTGCACCTCTTTTATCCGCTGGCACTGAATCGATATTAGATAAGATATCAACGATATCTTTTTCTTGAATTTCAGTTGGACAGTTTTCAAGTGCTGCATTTAATTTGTCAGTGTATGTTTGATGATGTTTTGTATGATGAATCTCCATTGTTCTAGCATCAATGTGAGGTTCCAATGCATCATAAGCATATGGCATTTCAGGAAGTGTATATTTTCCCATATGTTGTTTTTAATTTTAATTCCATTTATTGCTTTAGTAAGCAATTCATTTTTACTTGTTAAAAAATTACAAAAATTGTGAAACTATTGATTATGTCATCATTACTTATAATTTTATCAAGTTTTGTTTTTTTACAGTTAGAAAATGAAAATAAAATTCAAATGTATTTGGATAGAAGTGGACCATTTGTAGGTTCAGACATTCCAAGAATGGATGGAATTAATGGAGAAGGAATTAAAATTGCAATTATTGATACTGGTGTAGACTATACTCATCCAGATCTATCAGGTTGGGGAGAAGAAGGAAAAGTAATCGGAGGATATAATTTCATTAATGAAAATGAACATCCAATAGATACCAATGGACACGGAACTCAAGTTGCAGGAATTATTGCAGCTGATGGTCAGGCAATTGGGATTGCACCAAAAGCAAAAATTTTAGCATACAAAGTTTCAGAAAACGGGGAAGGAGTTTCATCAGAATTAATTATCAAAGCAATTGAAAAAGCAATTGAAGATGATGCAGATATTATCAATATTAGTTTAGGAGTGAATAAAACAAATTCAAAGATCGATAAAGCAGTCAATCAAGCATTAGAAAAAGAAATCTTTGTAGTTACAGCAGCTGGAAATGATGGTCCAAATCCCAAAACGATAGGAAGTCCAGGAAGAAATCCGGAATCAATTACTGTTGGTGCAACATATAACAATCTTGCATCAAGTTTGGTTGCAACATTAGAAGTGAATAAAAAACCATATACTGTCATTCCAATGGTAGGTTCTTCAAAAATTGAACAGCCAATAACAGGAGAAATAGTTTTTGGAGGATATGGGAAAAAAAATGATTTGGATAAAATCAATGTAAAAGATGCAATATTGATTGTTGAAAGAGGTAGTGATGTAAAAGGAGAATTATTGTACTTTTCAATTAAAGAAAATAATTCAGCTAATGCAGGTGCACAAGCTTTGATAGTGTATAATAATGAACCAGGAATTTTTTTGGGAGAATTAATTCACGAATTTGTCGAGTCAGATTATAATCCACAAATTCCAGTAGTTTCAATAGACAGAGAAGAAGGTTTAGAAATTATAGAATCAATAAAAAATGGAAATTCTGCATCTATGAATTTATTTTACAATCCAGATTTTGTAGCACCGTTTAGTTCAAGAGGTCCAGTTTCACCATTTTATCTTAAACCAGAAATTGTAGCACCTGGGGCATATATCAATACCACAAAAAATGGTGCAGCATATAATTTTGCCAGTGGGACAAGTTATGCAGCACCACATGTTAGTGGAGCTGCTGCATTATTACTACAAAAAAATCCAGAATTACATCATCATGAAATCAAATCTCTATTATTAACAACCACAGAACCAGTATCAGATGCATATGGTAAAGAATTTTTAATTTCCGATGCAGGTTCAGGTAGATTAAACATAGGCAATGCTTTTGAAGCAGATTTGATTATTATACCTCCAAATTTTGTAGGTAGTATTTCAGGATATGATTCAGAATTCTCAAAACAATTCAAGTTAAAATTCATCAGTAATACTATGAAAGAATTAGATGTAAATTTTGAAGGTCCTGAATTTATTGATTTTTCATATTTTCTTGAAGGGGATAATTTACAAATCAAAATGAATTTCAAAGAAGAAAAATATGGAGATCATGAAGGAAAATTAATTATCAATCATGCAGAATCGAAATATACAATTCCATTTTTGTTGCATTATACACCAGGATCAATTTTGGTCAATCAACAAGAACAAGAATTATTCTTTGAGGTAAAACATCCTGAAGAATGGAGTTTTGCAAAAATTTCAATCACAAATAATAAAAATTTGAAAACAGATACCACAACAACAGTTCCAGGAAAAAAACCAACAATTGAAATTTATGAAAATGGGGAATATTGGATTGATGCAAAAATTAGAGTAAATGGGACTACATCAAATGCATATAATACAATTAAAGTGACTACACTTTCAAACAATATAGAAAACATACAATTCAATATTCCAGAAAAACAAATAATTTTGATTGTAGGTATCGTAATAATTGTAGGAATGGTAGGATTATTAAAAAAGAGATAAACTATTGAGAATATTTTGGACCAGCTTCAACAATATCAGTTGAAACATTTTCAAATTTCTTGAAGTTTTCAACAAACATTTGTGCTAATTTTTTTGCAGATAAATTGTATGAGTCTTTATCAATCCAAGTATTTTTTGGATCTAAAATCTCAGAAGGAACTCCTTCAATTTCAGTAGGAATATCTAAGTTGAAAATATCATCATGTCTATATTTCACAATATCAAGAGCACCAGTTAGAGCTGCAGTAACCATTGCTCTACTATACTTGATTTTGATTCTTTTTCCAACACCATATGCTCCCCCAGACCATCCAGTATTTACCAGATATACTACAGTATTATGTTGATTAATTTTTTCACCCAATAATTTAGCATAAACAGAAGCTGGTCTAGGCATGAATGGAGCTCCAAAACATTGAGAAAATACAGATTTAGGTTCTTTAATTCCTCGTTCAGTTCCTGCTAGTTTACTAGTATAGCCGGACATAAAATGATACATTGCACCTTCCTTTGTCAATCTTGAAACAGGAGGTAAAACACCTAATGCGTCAGCAGTAAGAAATACAATCACTCTAGGATTTCCGCCAACACTAGGAATTACAGCACCAGGGATGTAATCCAGAGGATAACCTACACGAGTGTTTTCTGTTAATGAGTTATCATCATAATCTGGAACATTATCGTTCAATACAACATTTTCCAAAAGTGCACCAGGTTTAATGGCATTCCAAATTTCTGGTTCTGCTTCTTGACTAAGATTGATACATTTTGCATAACAACCACCTTCAAAATTAAAAGTTCCATTATCAGACCAACCATGTTCATCATCACCGATTAATTTTCTATTTGGATCAGCTGAAAGAGTTGTTTTTCCAGTTCCAGATAAACCAAAAAATAATGCAGTATCACCTTTCTCTCCAATATTTGCAGAACAGTGCATTGGGAAAATACCTCTATCAGGCAATAAGAAATTCATCACACCAAACATAGATTTTTTCATTTCACCAGCATATTCAGTTCCACCAATCAAAACAATTTTTCTTGTCAAATCAATTAAAATGAAAACATCAGTTCTTGTGCCATCTATTTCAGGATCTGCAACAAAGTCATTAATACATAAAATAGTAAATTCAGGTTCATGATTTTCTAACTCTTGATCATTAGGTCGAATAAACAAATTACTTGAAAACATATTTTGCCAAACATGATCATTAATCACTCTAATCGGTAAACGAGTTTCAGGATCAGCACCTACGAAACCATCAAAAACAAAAAGTTCCTTATTATCAACAAAATTTTTCATCTTTTCAAAAAGTTTTTCAAATTTGCCACTTGGGAATTGATGATTTATTTTTCCCCAATCAATTGTATTATGAGTTTTATCATCATACACAATGAATCTATCATCTGGAGAACGCCCAGTATATTTTCCAGTATTGACAGAAAGGGAACCAGTAGAATTGACAACACCTTCTTTTCTCTCAACTGCTAAACTCACCATCTGATCAACAGTAAGATTTCTGTGAACTTTGGAAGGATTAATCCCAAATGCAATTAATTGTGATGAAAATTTCTCAGTTGGTGCAATACCTACAATCTCAGTCATGAGAATACTCCATCAAAAATGATATTAATTTCAGGCTTGTCCATGAATATTTCGATCCGCCTTGAATTTCCTTATTATCTCTTTCTTATCAGATATTTTTTTAGTCTAGGAACGTATTTATTTCAAAATTCAAGACTTAATTCATGACGATCAACAAAGAACTAATTGCAAAGAGGCAAGAAGTTAAAGAACATAATCCGGAATTTATCAGACCGGAAAGTTGGCGTTATGTTAGACTCCAAACAAATTGGAGAAAACCAAAAGGAATTGATCATCATCAAAGAAAACAAAAAAGCAGAGGTAGACCAGGTCTTGTTAAAGTAGGATATGGTGGACCTAATGCTTCAAAAGGATTGCATCCATCAGGATTTACAGATAATTTAGTGTATAATTTAGCAGATTTGGAGAAATTAGATCCAAAAAAAGATGGTATCAGATTTGGACATAGTGTAGGTACTAAGAAAAGGAAAGAGATTGTAGTTAAAGCAATTGAAAAGAAATTCAAAATATTTAATGCGAGAGTGAGTGCAAGTGGTAGTAAATCTTAAAGCTAAAAAAAGACTCGTATCACGAGTTACAGGTGTAGGGGTTCATAGAATTAGATTTGATACAGATCATCTTACGGACATTGCAGACGCAATCACTAGAGAAAATATTCGTAGTTTAATAACAGCAAATACAATTACAATAAAATCATTTACTGGAACATCAAGAGGAAGAGCACAAACCAAAAAAGATCAGAGAAATAAAAGAGGGACAACTCAAGGTTCCAAACAAGGTAGAAAAGGTGCAAGAGTAGGAAAGAAAACAGTTTACGTTACCAAAGTAAGATCATTAAGAAGATTATTAAAAATAGCTAAAGACAGAAAAGATTTAACAAATCCAGAATTTTGGGCATTGTATAAAAAAGTTGGAGGTAACACAGTTAGAAATAAAGCACATCTAAGAACTTTGATGGATGAAATCAAAGAAAAGAGAAAAGATTAGAACCTATAAAATTTATTTTTTAAATCGATGATTTTTCCATTTTCAATTTGTATGCCTTCATCACTTAACATTTTTGTCTTAACATTTTCTCCGAATGCATATCCACCAATTTTACCAGTAGATAAAATTACTCGATGACATGGTATTATCACAGGGTAAGGGTTGTTGCTCATAATTTTTCCAACAAGTCTTTGACCATTTTTTAACCCAACAGATTTAGATAATTCACCATAAGTTGTGATTTGTCCTCTTGGAACTTGTAACAATTTTTTGTAAATCCTTTCATTAAGATTCAAAGTTTGATGACCTCAAGTTCAGTAGATTTAAGAAAATCAACTACTTTGGATTTGTTTTGTCCCAATCCAGTCCAATCTAAAAATGCAACAGTTGCAGTTTTATTTTTCAAAAGGATTTGAGAAAATAATTCAGTATTTAGATTATCTAAAGCATGTTTTGGGATAACAGTTCCAAGAGCATATTTTCCATCAAGTAATTCTTTTGTGAATTTTGAAGGATAATGGGTTCCACCAATACAAATAGCAACTGGATTTTCAGGTATATGTTCAGATAAAACCTGATGAACCAAAGAGGCCACTGAATTACACAGTGATTTATCATTCCATTGTTTTTCAGTGGTTCCAATTTCAATAAAGATGGAAGGTTTTTTCAAAGCAGTTGGACCATGATGAGTTGCCTCAATAGTAATCTGAAAATCAGAAAATTTTTCTTGATTTTTCTTCAGGAGTTGCAAATATGATTTTTGAATGTGGGGATGAGGTATTGCAATTTCTCCATTATTACCACCAAATTTTGCCTCAGAAAAATTTCCAGTACTATGACAAGTTAAAGCTAAAACCTTAGATTCTGCAGCATGTTTGGATAAAAATACAAATCCATCATAATCATACTTTTCATCTAACCAATCAGCTGAAATTGCAGGTGAGGGAATAATTATCAAATCATAAGAATTGCCATGAAAAACTTCACCATCAAAAGTCATTTTATTGCAAAGAAATTTTGCCATATTGTAACCTGCAGGGTCATCTCGATATGCAACTAGTAGTTCCATGAGATAAGGAATATAAGGACACCTTAATAATTTCCACCAATGAACCCTAAGCAGACTTTGAAGAATATGGCCAATACTATGAAAATGGCCAAGAAACCAGATAAAGATGAGTATCAACAACATCTAAGATTAGTGCTAATGGGGATTTTGGGTGTTGGTGCTATTGGTTTTACAATTCAGTTTGTCTTTTCGGTAGTTACATTTGGTAGATAAAATTGTCTGAAGAAATAAAATCACATCTATTTGCAATCAGAACCACGGGAGGACAAGAAAAAGTGGTAATGCGGTTATTAGAAGCCAAAGCTAATGCGAATCAAATTAACATTCAATCAGTTTTACTAGTAGATAATCTCAAAGGATATGTCGTTATTGAAGCAATCAATCCAAGTGATGCATATATGGCAGTCGAAGGTGTTAGACATATTCGAGGTCAATTAAGAGGGGAATTAGAATTCAAAGATATTGAAGGGTATCTGGTTAAGAAATCAACAGTTTCACAATTAGCAGTAGATAATATCGTAGAAATTACAGGTGGACCATTCAAAGGAATGAAAGCCACAATAACACGAATTGATGCAGATAAAGAAGAAGCTACAGTAGTTTTGTTGGATGCAGCATATCAATTACCAGTTACAGTAGACGCAAATTACCTAAAATTATCAAGTGAGGCTTAGGAAGGATTAAATTTTCATTTTGAGTTGATAAAATTATGGGAGAACAAAAAATATCATCACTTGTAACGGGAGGAGGAGCATCTGCTGGTCCCCCATTGGGTCCTGCATTAGGTCCACTAGGTGTCAACATCATGGAAGTTATCAAGTCAATCAATGATAAAACTAAAGACTTTGAAGGAATGAAAGTTCCAGTGACAGTTATTGTGGATAGTGACACAAAAAAATATGAAATTGAAATTGGTATTCCATCAGCTGCAGCATTAATTATGAAAGAAGCAGGAATTCAAAAAGGATCAGGTGCATCAGGTACTGAATGGGCAGGAGATGTTACAATGGATTCAATTATCAAAGTTGCAAATACAAAACTTGAAAAGTCTTATGCTTCATCATTAAAATCAGTAGCAAAAACCATCATTGGTACATGTGTGGCATTAGGAGTAAAAATAGAAGGAAAAACGCCTAAAGAGATTACTGCCGAAATTAATGAAGGTAAATGGGACGAAAAATTACAATAAGAAATTAATTTTAAGTAATTTTCAAGTGACAAATAATTTTTCAAATTTTAAAACATAGTTAAAAGATCAAGTTTATGATATTATTCAATTAAATATATAGGATCTTTGTCAGTTTTTTGTAATTCTACAAATGTTTCAGTATTTTGAATACCCTCGATTTTTCCAATTTTATCAATTACTATTCCATGAAGAGATTCAAGATTTTTTGCATATACCTTTATGATCATGTCAAAGCGTCCAGTCACTTCTGAAATTGATACGACCTCTTTAGTGTCCATGAAAGTCTTTTGAATGGCATCCTTGAATTTTGGGTCTCTATTAATACCAACATTTGCCTTGACACCAATCCCGAGCAAAGAGTCATCAATATCAATAGTAAATTTTTTAATTAATTTCTTCTTCATCAATCTCTTAATCCTGCTATAAAGAACAGATGCATTAATGCCCAATTTTTGAGACAGAATAGGAACAGAAATTGAACCATCATTAGTTAACTCAAAAAGCAATTTCATATCAAGATCATCAAATCTGTGCATTATACTTAAAATCAAAAAATAATGTTCAATATATGTAGGTTATGAGAAAAATTTGTATCGAATTTGTAAATAATTGATATGAAATATGTAATTTTTTACAATAAATTATTCCTAAAATTTCCGTTCACTAAACGATTTTAAGTAGGCTATCTCGAAATCATTCGTAATGATTACAGAAGCACAATTTGCTGAAATGATAAAAGAAGCAAAAGCTGCAACAAAAGAAAGAAAATTCACACAGGCAGTAGAGTTGATCGTTAATTTCAAAGATATTGATGTAAAAAAAGGATTTGCTCTCAATGAAGTAGTTCAACTTCCAAAGACTAGTTCACCTGCAACAGTCTGTGTAATGGCTACAGGTGATATGGGATTAAAAGCAAAAGCTGCAAATGCGGATTCTGTGATAGGTACTGAAGAATTAGATAAATTTGCAACTAACAAAAGAGAATCTAGAAAATTCATTAACAAATATGATTTCTTTTTAGCAGACACACAAGTCATGCCATTAGTAGGTAAGACTTTAGGTCAACTTTTAGGTCCGAGAGGAAAAATGCCAACACCGGTTCCATTTAATGCACCAATTGATGCATTCTTAGCAAGATTTAGATCATCAATTAAAGTCAGAACAAGAGCATCATTGTCAGTATCATGTAAAATTGGTGACGTTACAATGGAAGATAATGATTTGGCAATTAATGCACATGCAGTTCTAAATACAATTGAAAAAAAATTACCAAACGGAGAGAAAAATATCAAAAGAATAATGGTAAAAACAACAATGGGAAAACCAGTTAAACAAATTCAAGAGGTCAAGAAGAAATATGCATGAGAATAGAAATACATATCCTAAAAGAAAAACAGTAATGTTTCAGCAATTACAAGAACTTCCAAAAAAATACAAAGTCATGGCAATAATCAAAACAGAAAAAGTTCGTTCAACACAACTTTTACCATTAAGAAAAACACTCAAAGGAGAAGTAGAGTTTGTTAGCATTAAAGATAAAGTTGCTCAAAAAGCATTTGAACAATTAGACATTCCAGGAATCAAAGACATGATAGGGGAATTAAAAGGACAAGTTATGTTCATGTTTACAAACATGTCACCATTCAAACTAAACGTTCTTCTTTCAAAAAATAAAATCATGATGAATGCCAGAGGTGGAGATATTGCAAGTATGGATGTTGTAGTTCCAGAAAAAAATACAGGAATTGCTCCAGGACCAATGCTTACAGAATTCAAAGAAGCAGGAATTCCAACTAAAATAGATCAAGGAACAATTTGGATTGCAAAAGACAGTACACCAGTAAAGAAAGGTGAGGCAATTAATGCACAACTAGCAGCATTATTAGGAAAATTAGACATCAAACCAGTAGAAGCAGGAATTTCACTTTACACAGCATTAGAAGAGGGATTAAAGTATTCAGAAACCGAAATGATTATTGATATTGAGAAGATAAGAAATGAATTTGCACAAGCACATCAAGAAGCAGTTTCATTATCAATTGAAGCAGCATATATCACTGCAGATAATATTTCACAAATATTAGAAAAAGCATCACAATATGCACGTTCTTTATCAGTAGAGTCAGGATTTATGACAAATGAAACAAAAGAGCAAATTTTGCAGAAAGCAGATTCACAAGCTAGGGGTGTGGCAAGTCAGGCAAAAGATTACACTCCAGCATGAACATAATTTAATTATAATTCTCACATACAAATAGTCAAATCAATCAGTCGTTCAAAAAAGTTAAGTTTCACGAACACGCGGCAGATTCCAATCATATTTCATTGCCAATAATCTAATTCCAGTAGTAGAGACTATTCCAATAATAGATGCAAATTGAATTTCATCAGAAACTGATAAAATAATATAGAAAATTATGATTCCAATAATACTTGCTACAGCATATACCTCTTTGACAAAAACAATAGGGATTTCTCGGACAAACACATCACGTAATATCCCACCACCAATTGCAGTAATCATTCCTCCAAGTAGCATTGGAAGAAAGTCCAATCCCAAAATTTGAAACACAACAGATGCACCTATAATTGAAAATACACCTAAACCAATAGCATCAACTATCAACCAAATATTCATTTTCTTTTTCAAATATGAATATAAAAGAAACATTACAATTCCAGTAATCACAGTCAAAGTCACATATATTGGATCAGAAAATGCAATTGGAAATTTTCCAAAAATAACATCACGTGTAATACCGCCTGCAACTCCAACTACAGTTGCTAAAACAATAATTCCAAAAATATCAGCTTTGTGAGAAATTGCTTTGGAAGCTCCAGTAATTGCAAAAGCAATAGTCCCTAAATAATCAAAAATACTGATAAAACCATCTAAAGAAAATGTGAAATCAACCAATCAATAAAAAATGTATGCAGATGTTAATTAAGATTGATAAAAATAAAGATCAAAATTAAGTTGAAAAAAATGTAGTTTTCTAACCGAATAGTGAAGACAGTCCTTCCATGGCTGCTTCTTCATTTTTAGGTTCTTCTTTCTTTTCTTCTTTAGCTTCATCACCTGCTGCTGCTGTATCTGCTGCTGGTGCGGCTGCTGCAACTGCTACAGGTGCGGCTTTGACTGCATCATCAATATTTACATCGGCTAATGCTGCAACTAGAGATTTAACTTGAGCTTCATTAACTTCAGCGCCAGATGCCTTAACAACTGAACTGAGGTTTGCTTCGTTAACTTCTTTGTCTAGTTTGTGAAGAAGTAAAGCAGCGTAAACATATTCCATTGTACCAAAGATTTCTTAGGGCATAATATAAAACTATAGAGAAATTATGCCTAAAAGTTAGAAACACTAGTTCAAAATTTTCAGACTACGACAAATAGAATAAAGTGTACGTTTCAAATTTTTATCCACTAAAGTATCCATTCTTTGTCTTAAAACACGTTTAGCTTCATCACGTTCGTTACCAGCAGGTAAAGAAAGAACCGTATTGATAAATTCGGGAAGAGATTCACGAATCCAACCATCTAACATTTCAAAGACTTTTGGAGGAATCAAATCACATTTATCAGAATCAAGATCTAAAACACCTGAATAATTTTCATGTTCTACTCGATAGACCAAAGCTAACACAACATTATCAGGTGTAGGATTTTCTAGAATTTCTCGGGAACGTTCGCCAGTTTTCCCTTGTTCCAATTTGTTTTTGAGCCCAACAGGATTTACAATAACTCCAGTAATACCAACTTTTTTCCCATCAACTCCAGTAACTGCAGCAAAGATAAAGTCATTGAAATTACCATTCTTTTTGACAGAAAAAACATAAGTTCCTTCTTTGAGTTCTGGTTTTTTCCCAAACATGGATAGATTAGAATTTGTATTGTATTTAATTTGTTAGTATGGATTAATTGAGAAATTCTAAGGTTTTAGAAAAACTTTGAAAGTATCAGATTTTTTTGCATGTTCTATTGCATCGGAGAAATTTTCCAAGGGATAAATAGAATCAATCATAAAATCAACTGAAATCATTCCAGTTGCCAATGCATCAATAGCAGGTTTGAACAAGCCACAACGAGAACCAATCAAAGTAATTTCATTTACAATGGTAGGAGTCAAATCAAGATTTTCTCTTGACGCAATAGTTGATTTAAGAATCACAGTTCCACGAGGTTTTACAAGTTTCATAGTATCAGTAAATCCTGAATTACTTCCAGTAGCCTCTACCACCAAATCAAAAAATTGGTGAGATAATGAATCAATTCCAATTTTAGTCAATATAGATAATTTTTTCATATGTTTTAATTTACTTTGATGTTTTCCAAAACAAGTAACATTAGAACAAGATAGTTTTAGTACTTGACAAATCATTTGTGCAAGTCTTCCATCACCAACTACTGCTACAACCCATTCAGGATTCAAAGAAACTTGTTCTTTAATTTCAAATGCAGCAGCTAGAGGTTCAATAAACACTGCCTGTTCATCAGAAATAGAATCAGGAATGACATGTAAATTTTCTGAAGGTAATGATAAAAATTCAGCAAAAGCACCATCTCGTTTTAAAATTCCAAGGACGGTTCTATTAGGACAATGTCTTTGCAAATCTTTTTTGCAATTATCACATTCATTACATCCAACATTTATCTCACCTACAACTCTTTTCCCAACTAGATTTGAATTATCTGAATGTTTAACAGTTCCAACAAATTCATGACCCAATATTCCACGATATTCCATGTATCCACCTAAAATTTCTAAATCAGTTCCACAAATTCCTGCCAAATTGACTTTGACTAAAGATTCTTCAGGTTTTGGGTAGGGATAGTTTTGAACATATTTCATTTGTTTTCCATCAAAACATGCAGTTTTCATTACGTGATGAAATATTTAATTCAATTTTAAAATATAGAAAATAATGTTAATCGACAATTCTTAATATCGGAGGAAAATAGTTTTCATAGTTGGACAAAAAAGAAATTCTGAAAGAATTTTCATCAGATCCTGATAAATACTATAATGTCAAATTATTCCAAGACCAAGGCTTCATTAGAAAAGCATGTACCAAATGTGGCAGATTCTTTTGGACTTTAGATGCAGAGAGAGATTTATGTCCAGATGATGGAGTAGATACTTATTCATTTATCGGAGAACCACCAACCTCAAAGAGATTTGACTATACACAAGCATGGAAACAAGTAGAAGAGTTTTTTGTGAAAAATAATCACACATCGGTAAGTAGGTATCCCGTTGTGTGTAGATGGCGAGATGACTTGTATTTTACAATTGCATCAATCGTAGATTTTCAAAGAATAATGGGTTCAAAGGTGGTATTTGAATTCCCTGCAAATCCTTTAGTTGTTCCACAAACATGTCTAAGATTCAAAGATTTAGAAAATGTAGGAGTCACTGGAAGACATTTCTCAAGTTTCTGTATGATTGGACAACATAGTGTTCCAAATAATCAAGGATATTGGAAAGATGAATGTGTTGATTTGGATTATAGATTACTTACTGATCAATTTGGAATTAAAGAAGAAGAAGTAATTTTTGTGGAAGACGTTTGGGCTGGTGGTGGTTCTTTTGGACCATCACTAGAATATTTTGTAAGAGGATTAGAATTAGGAAATGCAGTATTTACAGAATTCCAAGGAGAGTTAGGTCAACACACAACACTAGACCAAAGAGTAATCGATATGGGTGCAGGATTAGAAAGATTTGCATGGATTACAATGGGAACACCTACAGCCTATGATTGTTGTTTTGGACCAATTAATGAAAAATTATTTAACATAATTGGAATTGATTCTGATTCAGAAATTTTAAGAAAATATTTCACAGAGATTGCAAAGGAAATTGATCATTTTGATGATTTAAACCAAGTAAGACGTCTTGCAATAAAAAATGCAAAGATTACAGATGAACAGTTATCTAAAATGATCACACCAATGGAAGGAATGTATCTAATTGCAGACCATTTACGTACACTAATTTTTGCAATTACAGATGGTGCACTTCCAAGTAATGTTGGTGGAGGATATAATCTCAGAATGATGTTACGAAGAATCAATGCAACAGTTAGCAAATTAAATCTCAAACTAGACATCGATGACTTGATTGATACACATATTGATTATCTAAAAGATACCTATCCTGAACTTGACGAAAAAAGAGAAGATGTCAAACAAATTCTCAAAATAGAATCTGCCAGATATGAAGAATCTAAAGTTCACATGAAGAAGAAAGCAGAAAAAATTCGTGAAAAAGGTACTCCAACAGTTGATGAACTCATTACATTTTACGAATCAGATGGAATTACTCCAGAATATCTCAAAGAAGTAAATGCAATTACAGAAATTCCATCATCATTTTACTCCAAATTATCAGATTTACACCAATCAGAAAAGAAAAAAGCAATAACAGAATTGCCATTAGAACAACTTCCAGAAACTGAAACTCTATTTTACAAAGATGATCCAATGGAATTTGAGGCCAAAGTAATCAAAGTATTTGATGATCAAGTAGTATTAGACAAAACATCATTTTATGCCAGAGGTGGGGGACAAGAGCCTGACCATGGAAGTATAGCAGGATTTGAGGTAATCGATGTTGATAAACATGCAGACATTATTGTTCATAAATTAAAAGGTGGAATTCCAAAGGAAGGAGATATTGTTCAGGGTAAAGTGAATATTACAAGACGTTCAAACATTACAAAGAACCATACAAGTACTCACATTATCAATACATCAGCTCGAAGTGTTTTAGGTTCATGGGTTTGGCAACACTCTGCATTCAAAGATGATGATCATGCAAGATTAGACATTACACATCATTCATCACTAAATAATGAACAAGTAAAACAAATCGAAAATGCAGCAAATAAAATGATCAAAGACAACTATCCAGTTAAGATTGAATACTTTGATAGAGGTACTGCAGAACAACAATATGGATTTAGAATTTATCAAGGTGGAGTAGTTCCAGTAAAGTCTGTAAGAATTGTATCAATTGAAGACAAAGATGTTGAAGCTTGTGGTGGAACTCATGTAAAGAAAACAGGAGAAATAGAATTAATCAAAATTACAAAGACAAAGAGAATTCAAGATGGTGTTGTTCGTTTAGAATTTGTTTCAGGACCAAATGCATTTGATTATGTCAAAGAGCAAGAAGAAGAATCAAAGAGAAAAGAACAACAAACAATTGAAAAACAACAACTAGAAAAACAAAGAGAAGAAAACAAAGACAAAGCAAGAGAGAAAATTCCAGTATTTATTAGAAAAGTTCTAGCAGGAGAATCATTAGAATCTGAAGAAATTAGCAATAAAGGAAAACTTTGTTTTACATCAAGTAACAATTATGATGATTATTTCAATCAAAACTTTGGAAAGAAACTAGTTGCAAAAGATAATTCAGCAGCATTTTGTGGAATTTTTGAAGGAGGTCCAACCATAAGAATAATGATATTTGCAGGTGAGAAATCAGGCATAAATGCAGGTGAAATTGCCAAGGAGGTAGCCTTAATTTTAGGCGGTTCTGGTGGAGGAGATGCTAAATTTGCTCAAGGTGGAGGTAAAGACACATCTAAAAAAGACGATGCAATACAAAAAGCAAAATCAATGATTTTAGGATAAATGAAAAATGGAAATTAACTGGAACCAAATCGAAACTAAATGGAGAACCAAATGGGATGAGTCAAAAGACTTTGAAACAAATCCAAATGATAAACCAAAAAAATTCATTACAGTTGCATATCCATATCCAAACTCTCCACAGCACATTGGACATGGAAGAACATACACACTAGCTGATGTACATGCAAGATTTTATCGAATGAGAGGATTCAATGTATTATTTCCAATGGGATTTCATTATACTGGAACTCCAGTTTTAGGAATGGCAAAAAGAATCCAATCTCAAGAAAAAGAAATTCTTGATGGGTTACGAAACATCTACCATGTTCCAGAAGAAGACATCAAAACATTTGTTGAACCAATAAAAATTGCAGATTATTTCCATGAAGAAATCAAAGCTGGAATGATTGAAATGGGTTACTCTATTGATTGGAGAAGAGAGTTCACCACAATTGTTCCAGGTTATCAAAAATTTATTGAATGGCAAATTACAACACTTAAAGAAAATGGTAAAATTATTCAAGGTTCACACCCAGTAGGATGGTGTCCACGTGATCAAAACCCAGTATCACAACACGATACAATGGGAGATGTTGAACCAAAAATTGATGATAAAAATCATCTAGTCAAATTCAAATTTGGTGAATATATATTTCCAGTAACAACACTTCGTCCTGAAACAATTTTTGGAATAACTAATCTTTGGGCAAATCCAAATACTATTTACAAAAAAATCAAAGCAGATGATGAAAAATGGATTGTTTCAGAAGAGTGTGCAAAAAAATTAGAATTCTTTGGAAAAAAAATTACAATTAAAGGAGACATTGCAGGAACTGAGATAATTGGAAAGTATGCCACAGCATTACACAACGATCAAGAGTTTCCAATTTTAGAAGCAGAATTTGTAGAACCTGGTATAGGAACAGGTCTAGTCATGTCAGTTCCAGCCCATGCACCAAAGGATTATCAAGCATTAATGGATCTCAAGACTAAAAATCATGAATTAGCCTCAAAAATTGAGCCTACTCCAATCATTTTCACTGAAGGGTATGGTGAAATTCCTGCAAAAGAAATTTGTGAAAAGATGGGAGTATCAGACCAATCTGACCAAAAATTAGAAGAGGCAACAAATGAGTTGTATCTTAAAGAATTCACGAATGGGAAATTAAATGAAAAGTGTGGAGATTTCCAAAATGAGAAAGTTCAGTTTGGACGAAATAAAGTTAGAGATTGGTTAATGAAAAATAAATATCTAGAAAAATTCCCAGTACTTGAAAATGCTCCAGTAAAATGTCGTTGTGGAACAGAATGTGTTGTTAAAGTTTTGAACAATCAATGGTTTTTGAATTACGGTGATGAAGAGTGGAAAGAAACTGCAAGAAACTGTTTTGATGAAATGAACATCTTACCAAATAAAATAACAACCGAATTCAAAGAAGTAATTGATTGGCTACATGAAAGAGCATGTGCAAGACAACAAGGGTTGGGAACTAATCTGCCATGGGACAAAGATTGGATTGTTGAGAGTTTATCCGATAGTGTAATTTACATGGCATACTATACAATGTCAAGATTTGTAAATGATGGAACTCTAAAACCTGAAAATCTTACAAAAGAATTCTTTGATTATATTTTACTTGATAAAGGAGATATGTCACTAGCTGTTAGTACATCAAAATTATCTGAAGATATAATCAGTATGGTCAAAAAAGAATTCCAATACTTTTACCCAGTTGACTCTAGACATTCAGGGCGAGATCTTGTACAAAATCACTTGTCATTTTTTGTCTTAAATCATGTTGCAATATTTGGAAAAAAATTATGGCCACAAGAAATTGTCGTCAATGGTTCAGTAATGATGGATGGTGTAAAGATGAGTAAGAGTATGGGAAATATCATTCCACTTCGAACTGCAATCAAAGACCACGGAGCAGATCCAATTAGATTAGCAATTATTTCATCAGCTGAACTACTCCAAGATGCAGATTTCAATATGGATAGTGTTACAGGAATTCAAAGCAAATTAGAATCACTACTAGATGAGTGCAGTAACCTCAAAGCATCAGATGTAGGAGATCTGGAGACTGAAGATAGGTGGATTATATCAAAAACTCAAGGTATGATTGCTCAAGTAACAGAGGCGGTTGAAAAAATGAGGTTAAGAGAAGGTCTTCATGACATACTATTTTCATTTGAATCTGATTTGAGTTGGTATGCTAAGAGAGCAGAGGCCAAAAACAGAAACAATATTTCAGGAATATTACATAAAATCAATTCAACAAGAGTTGCAATGTTGTCGCCATTCGCACCACATATTGCCGAAGAAATGTGGGAAAAATTAGGATATACACAACAAGTATCAAAATCAGCATGGCCTGAATTTTCAAAAGAAGATGTAGATGCAACATCAATTCAATCAGAAGAACTACTAAAATCAACAATTGAGGACATTGCAAATATTCTCAAAGTAACAAAAATTACTCCACAAAGAATTGTAATTTATGTAAACTCTGATGAATTCAAATCTAAAGTTTATAGAAAAATTTTAGAAATTATGGTAGGAGGTCAAAACAATATGGGAGTAGTAATGAAAGAATTAATTGCAGATCCTCAAACAACAGATGCTAAAAAAATACCAGACTTTATTCAAAAAGTAATCAAGGACTTGCATTCAGAGTCTGAAGAAATTAAATCAACAAAATTAGAATCAAAAGAGTTTAATGAAAAACAATTTTTATACGCAGAATTATCAAGTATTGGTAAAAAAGAATTTGGTGTAGACATTCAAGTGTTTGGAGTAACTGATGAAGACATCTATGACCCTAAAGGCAAAGCTAGACATGCAAGACCATTTAAACCCGCAATACTAATTGAATGAAATTTTAAAAATCAACAATCATTCTTCTTTGATCAATGACTTTATGTTTGAAATATTTTCAGAGGTTAATTCAATTTCTTTATGTTCTGCCAAAACATGTTCAGTAACTAAAGACATCAATTCTTCTTCAGTTTCTGTTGATGCGGACCAAGCACAATCTTTTCCTGCATTTTTACAACTAATCGTTTTTGTCATAATCATCCAATTTTTTACATATATTTAGAAGTATTATTTGGAAAATAATTCAAAAATAAATAAAAAGGATGAGAAGAAGCAAACAAAGATGACTCCTTCCATAACTTCTCATCACTATGGTCAGGTAACAAAAGTAAAATATTATCAATAAAAGGAATTTAGGTACATTCGAAAAATGTACCATCTAAAAATAAAATTTCTCAAAAAAATAGACATATGGAAAAGTAGATAATAATTTAACTAGTAAAAAATTCAAAAAATTATGGAAGAATCACCTATTCAAATATTTTTTGACAACAAAAACACAAAATGTCAAAATACTGAATGTGGTCACATAATGGATGCACATTTGAATTTTAAAAAAATTGGAGATGTAAAAATTCCTTTATTATATTGTTCAGAATGCAGAGCACAAGGACAAGAATGTAAATTAATTAAATTTTGAATTTTCAATTAAAAATACTCAAACTAGAAAATTTATCAAACCGGAATTGATGTTGAATGAAGTTTTTTAGATACTGTTTTCATTTAAAATAATATGATTCCAATAAAATATACCATACCTGTAATTCTAATAGTTGTTGGAATTCTAGTCATTACAATACCTATTGACTCAGGATGTTTAGGAGAAGCACAATGTATCACAGGAAAAGTTACCCAAATTACAGATGGGGATACAATTAAGGTAGATGAAAAACCCATTAGACTTGCATTAGTTTTATCTCCTGAATTGTTTAATGAGGAAGGGGTTATGGCAAAAGAATACTTGGAAAATATTTGTCCTATAGGTTCTACAGTTTTAGTAGACGAAGATGATTTACAGACTAAAGGAAGTTACGATAGAGTGATTGGATTAGTAATGTGTAATGGGAAAATACTCAATGAGGACATGTTAAGATCAGGTCACGGTGAAATATCAACAAGACATTGTAAAACAAGTGAATTTTCAGATAGTAGTTGGGCAAAATATTTTGGATGTTAGATTAAAAAATCTGTTAATTCTTCAAGAATGGTTTTAATTAAAGATGAATTTTTAGATTTTAAAAAAAAGATACGTAGTTAGGAAAAAAATTATCAAAAAATATTCTAGTCAAAATTGATCAAGCGATCAAAAATTTATTTTTACTCAAGTTGCTAAATCAAAATATTTTGTTATAACATATGAAAGAACAAATAGAAGAAAACACAATACAAAAAAAATCAATTCAAGACAGACTAAGACATGCAAGTTGTATTACAATAGAGTCTGCATTAAGAAACAAAGTGAATTTGAATGTCGCATGGTATGATGTTCATGGAGAGCAACAAAATCAGAAATATACAATTTCAGCAGGATCAGTTATAGAATTCTAGAAAAATTTCTAATTTCTTTTTTTATTTTTTCAGATTTTTAAATATCCAAAAATGGATGCCCAATAATTCCATTTGCAACTAATACCATAAAAGATACTGCAACTGCACCTGCAGTTAAAATTCCAGCTAATACTAACCCATCACGTTTATCCATGTAACTTTACTGTAAAAATTCTAAACTTAAGCGTATTGAAGTTAATTGAGATTAAAAATAATCAAAAATGGAGCCTAGAAATGATTTTCAAATACTACTTCATTTAGAGGGAGTTGTCCACCACGTTCTCCAGCAGGTTCTAATGCTTTACCAACTACAATCATCAATACAATTAGATGATCTTCAGGCAATTTGACAATATCTGCTAATTCATCATAATCAAATCCAACCATTGGACAAGAATCTAAACCCATCTGTTTTGCTGCAAGCATAATTGTTTGTCCTGCAAATCCACATGAACGAATTGCTTCATCACGACGATTTTGTGGACTGTCAGCATATTTTTTAGATAATGAATTTTTCACAAGTTCCTGTTTTTCCAAAGTATTATTTTTCCAATAACGTAATGGTTCTTCTTTCCAAGCATTCATGTTTCCACAAAGTACAATTACCAAAGAACCATCTCTTGGTTGAGCTTGATCTCTTGCAGCTTTAGAGATTTTATTTTTAATATCCTGATCTGTGACAGTAATGAATCTCCAGTTTTGTTGATTGTAACTAGTAGGAGACAAAATTACATGTTCCATTAATGATTTAATCTCTTCAGAACTCATTTTATGTGAGCTATCAAATTTCTTAATAGCTCGTCGGGTTTTAATTGCATCAAAGGTATCCATAATACAACATAAGTTAACTCCCAAATTTAATTGAACGAAAAGGCAATTATGAGTTTAAGACCAGAACCAAAGGTTTCTGATGACAACTCGACACTTAAGATCAGAAACAAGAGTTTTCTGATGACAGTGACTTGCCTTAAGGTCTGTAATGTTTTATTATCAGACGAGAGGCGGCCTTTTCTTAATTATGTGTACAATGTTTTGATATTTAACAAGTACCATTGTTTTCTACTATGAAAACAACTTTCAGAAAGTGTATTTATTAGGATAAACAAATTGCCAGATTATCTTGAAGATTGCAGTAATGGGAATGGGTGTAGCAGGGTCATATCTCATAGCTAGACTAAAAGATTCTGAACATGAAGTAGTAGGGTATGAAAGAAATGTCGAGGAAAGACATGATTCAATTTGTGCATGGGGGACAATAAAACCAATCCTACGTGAATTTTGTAAAAAAACGGGTAGGAATTTTGATGATTTTCTAATTCATGATGGAAAAAATATGCATGTAAAAATGAGTGATGATATCAAATTTGATATTGGTTTACACGGAATGTGTACATATGACAAATTAGCATTAATCAAAGATTTCATTAAAGATTCTAAAATAATCTATGGAAAATCTCCAAAACTTGAAGATCTTGAAAAAGAGTACGACATGATTGTAGATTGTACAGGATTTAACAGAGTATATTTACCAAAGATGAAAGAAGATTTCTTTTTACCTACATATGAATACAAAGTAGAATATGAAAATGGACTTCCATATGATGATTTTTACATTGAACCATTTCCAGGAATGTCAGGATATTTTTGGTATTTTCCATTGGGTGAGAAATGGGCCCATATAGGTGCTGGAGATTATAATAAAAATCACATCAAAGCAACAGATGCATTTCTTAAGAAACATGGAGGTAAAGTTCTACAAACTAAAGGACGTCCAATAAGACTTGCTACACCAGATAGATGTAAACCGTACTATTCCGGAAAAGTTGTTGGTGTAGGGGAATCAATTGGTACTGTGTATGCATTGTTAGGTGAAGGAATAATTCCAAGTATGCAATGTGTGGATATTTTTGTTGAGAATATGAACGACTTTAAAGCATATGAAAAAGCAATTGAAAAGCATTACAAAATATATGCAAAAGTTTTCAATTTTGTAAGGGCAAAAATTCACAAAGACTTTAGTTTCTTCAAAGCATTACCAGACTTTTTAGCAATTTTTCGTTATATGAAAAAGAATGAAGATAGATTTGGAATGGATATTAAAATATCTGATTTGCTTAAAGTTGCAAAAGCTTAACTGAAACTAACTGAACCAAACCCTTCACGATTTGTTCTATTTGATGCCATATTGTAATCATAAATCATTTTAGAATATTCTCGTAATTCATCTTTCATTTGATCTAAATTATCAGCTAAATAAAATCCAGGACAATCGCCAGTAAATTGGTATGTGGCATGAACTCGTGCAATTCCTTTTTCATTTTCAAGCCAAGTCGAAAAGGGATACAAGTAGCACACACCAGGTCTCTCAGGATGCATACTGCAACCACCTTCATCATCTAAAAATCTACAGGAAATATGAGTTCCATCATCTTTTTCGGTTTCATCTTTTTTTCTTTTTAGATTAATTGTTGTCATTGTAGTCATCTGACCTGAAGGTCCAGATTCTCTATAGGTTACAGTCAATGTTTCGTTTTTTATGAAATCTGAAACTTTTTGATATTTCAAACCCTTACCAATAGTTATCAAATCATCAGAGGTTAATGGTAATCTACCTTGTCGATCACAACAATTATGACAATCAGGCCAAAAGCATTTCCATAAGATATATTTTTTTTCTGAATTTAGATAGGGAACATGAAAAACAACATTTTTGACTTTAACTGGATAATCAGATACATCGGATATTTTTCCCAACATGAATTTTCGTAATATCGGATCCACATCCCAATTTTTTTCTAATAGATTCAATGATTCTTCAATTTCGTTTTGAGACAACTATCAAGTTATAACATGAGAAACTGTTGTTATTAATGTTGAGTGAAAAAGGCAAGTATGCATCAGCTACAGAAAATAGAAGATTTGTGTGGGCAAAAATTATTTGGCCATTAATTTTAGAAATCAATGATGTTACATTTACACTAAAACAATTTCAAAATAAAAGACAAAAAATTTGTGAGGAAAAAAATATTTCAATTAATATTCCATCAAGAGGATTGGCATCATTACTACAAAAAGGAATTTTGTTAAAGGAAAAAAATATCTATTCAATCCATTTTAAATTAATTCCATATATGAGATTAAAGGCAACATGTGATTATGCAACTGCAATTCATGAAGTCAGAATAAAATAAT
The DNA here is from genome assembly GCA_018263505.1 of Candidatus Nitrosopumilus sp. Taxonomy (GTDB): domain Archaea; phylum Thermoproteota; class Nitrososphaeria; order Nitrososphaerales; family Nitrosopumilaceae; genus Nitrosopumilus. Next base: position 11,337 of record JAANXA010000014.1, on the reverse strand, counting down.
TCAGCAAATCATTATATTCTAAAAGATCAGAATTTGTTTTGGTAGCCCGATAGTCTAGCGGTCAAGGATTCTGCCCTCTGGATCTCAAGAGTGGATAGGCGGAGACGGCAGTTCGAATCTGCCTCGGGCTACTCTAAAAATTATTTGTAAAAATTCTATCTTGATGCTTGTGCAATTCTTTCTAATTCATTTTTCTTCTTTACAGAAGGAGCTGAAGGATCATTATTTGCAGCAAGCATTAATTGTTCAGCCATATGCTCTTCAATGGGTTTAGGATTTGAAAATGTTGCTTCTTTGATAGCATCAGAGATGAATTTTAAAGCTAAGTCAACTCTTCTAATCGGAGCAACATCAACTGAAACATGGTAAACAGTTCCACCATAAACAATTCTAGTTGTATCTTCATTTGGTGCTGAAAATTCTACAGCTCTAACTAATACTTCAACAGGATTTTGACCAGTTTTTAACGAAATTATATCAAATGCTGTTTTTACAGTATTGAGAACCTTAGTTTTCTTTCCAGTCATTCTACCAGTATTTTTTGCATATTTTTTCCCAAAATGCATTGTTTTATTCATTAATCTTTCAACAATATTCACATCAGCTTTATTGAATCGTTTAAGTGCTGAACGTCCAAAAGTATAAGGTAAGATTTGTTTTCTTAAAGAGATTGCAGTTTTTAGACCAGGATCCTTAACTTCGATGTTTGATAAATCCCATTTTCTAAACAACAATAAATTTTTAGTTTCAGCCATTTTTCTATCTCCTTGGTTTTTCCTTCTTTCCAATGACTAATTCATGAAGTGCCGTACCATTAACTTTGAAAACTTTGAATCTAACACCAGGAATATCTCCCATTGCACCACCTTGTGTTGCACCCATCCCTTGAATATGTACCTCATCATGTTCATCAATAAAGTTCATAGCACCATCTCGTGGTAAAAATGCTGTAACTGTTTTACCATTTTTGATTAATTGTACCCTTACACATTTTCGAATTGCAGAGTTTGGCTGTTTTGCTGCAATTCCTACTTTTTCTAAAACAATACCCCTTGCTTGTGGTGCTCCACCTAAAGGATCAGCCTTTTTATCAATTCCCAATTCTCTTCTTTTGTAAGTAGATATTGCCCATCGTTGTTTTTTCTTTTTAGTAGTAAGTACTCTTCCTGCAAATAACCCAAGTGGTGATTTTCTCAATTCTTATATCTCCATTGTTGTCCTTTCAGGACTATTTATCAAAACACTAGTAATATTGAAATATCTTTTTGCAAGGAGTCTTGCTTTTTCTGCATTTCTACCTTCTCTACCAACAACAATGCCTTTCTTTCTAGGATCTACCATAACAATTGCCTGTTTTGTTCCATCTGGACGGTTATTTATTTTAACATCGGAAATTAGTTTGGAATTCAACAAACTACCCAAAAATTTTGCAGGGTCATCATCAAATTCAACTAATTCCACATTTCTTTTTACAATATTTTGTAATGACTTGATGTGCATTCCACCCTTTCCAATTGCAAGGCCCATTTTTCCATTATTTACTACAAAGATAACTCGATTTTGTTTTTCATCATCGATGCAATCACGTGCAGTTGCACCAGTTACATTTTGGAATAAAGACATCATACGCATTTGATCTGTGGTGAGTTTAATTGATTGTGTCATTATAATTCCTTTTTATCTCCAACAAAAAATGTCTCATTTAAACTTACATTCAGAAATATACAATTATTCATTTTCAGATTCTGTGTCCTTTAAAATTGATTTTAGATTTGCGTCATCTAGTGAAGTGAAAGATAGAGTTGAAATTCTAAATTGTAAGCCACATAATCTTCCTAATGCGACTGAAGTTCCCTGAAAGTTTACTAAAGGTATTTTTTCTTTTTTTGCATCTGATTCAATTTTCTCAAACATTTCTTTTTTTACTGATTGAGATAACACAATTAGTTTGGAATTTTTAACGGAGTTTAAAACTTGTCTTGCACCCATTGTTAATTTTTCTTCTTTGAGTGCATCTTTCAATGATTTTTCAAGTATTTTACTCATATTCCTTATGCAAATCACATTCAGAGTCCTTTATAGATTTATTGAAGATTCATACGTAGATAATTATCAAAAAAAATAACAATTAAGACAAATAAAATTAAAAAAGATTGAATAAATTTTTATAATCAACTAAAGATAATTTACAAATTAGTTATTTTGAGTAATTAAAATTTAAGATTCTTCTTTTGGTAATGAGATTAGCAAAATATTATCGCCACGTAAAAGAGTTTTTCCAACTTTTTCAGTTTTTCCTTCAAATTCCTCTTCAGTATCTTCTAATGTTAAATTCATATGAATATCAAAATCTTTTAGAATACCAGTAATAGTTTTTGAATTTCTTAATCGGAGTAATACTTTTTTGTTTTTGTTTTTTGCCATTAGTGTTGAAATTTCGTCAGCCATAGTAGTTACCTAATTCAAATTTTCTCCTATTTCTTTTTACTTACTTGCATGTAGAGGTCAACAGTACCACTTCCAATTGGAATGTTGCTTCCAACAATTACGTTTTCAGTGATACCTTTGAGTTGTTCAATTTCTCCACCAAGTGCAGCATGTGCAATTGTTGGTACTGTAATTTCAAATGCAGCTCTTGCAAGAACACTGTCTTTAGTACCTGCAATTCCATGTCTACCAATTTGTTGCATATATCCACGTGAACACATTAAATCAGCTACTAACATGATGTATCTATTATCAACTTCTAATCCTTGATCACCTAGAGTGTGATTAAGTTCATCAATCAATGCATTTCTTGCAGCTTCGATTCCCAAAGTTCCTGCAATCTCAAATACATTATTTGTTCTAACATTTGTTTTATCAATACCTTTTACTTCAAGTAATTTTGCAACATTAGAACCAGTTGTTTGAATTACCCATTCATCGTCTTTTTGTACAAGAGTTACTCGTTCAATATCTGGAACACCTTTGACAGTCGTGTTTAGAACTTTATTTCTAATTGCAATTACAGTTGCAGTGTCAGATTCCTCAACTAGATTTAGAGTAATTAATTCACCAGTTACTTCCATCTTGAATTTTTTATTTGATGATAATGCAGATTCTACTTCAGAAATAGTACAACCCCTCTCTCTAAGTCTATTTTCGCTTAAAATTAATTTGATATTTGTAGCATAATCAGTTTCAGTATCAGCAATTAATGCACTAACTTTAGTTTGTAAAACATTTCTTGCAACTTCAATTGCTTTTTCACGTGATGTTTTAGATTCTTTTTCTAGATAGATATCCATAGTTGGAGTAACAGGTTTCTTTCTTGCATCAACTAATTCAATTAATCTTGGTAAACCTAAGGTAACATTTCTTTCTTTAATTCCTGCAAAGTGGAAAGTTCTCAAAGTCATCTGAGTACCAGGTTCACCAATTGATTGTGCAGTAACAATTCCTACGGCTGCACCAGGTTCTACTTTGGCTTTATTGTAAAGAGATAATCCTTTCTTACATACAGTTTCAACACCATCTTTACTTAATCCAGATTTAAGTAATGTGTCAGACACATTCTTTGCCAATCTAGGATTGAATGTTTTTGTGTATTTCTTAACTAAAGTTTCAATATCTTCTTTGGCAGCTTTCTTTCCAGAATCTGTAATGGTTTGAGATTCGGTTAATCGGACAATGTTAAATGCTTCACCATGATCACTTTTCTGTACATCAATTCCATCTTCACCATACAAAAATTGGACAATGTGTCCATGAGGATCTCTAACGGTTCCATCATATTCTAATCTAATGTGTTCTAATGCGTTGATCAATCTACGTTGCATGTATCCACTTTGTTGTGTTCTAACTGCAGTATCTACAAGTCCTTCACGACCACCCATAGCATGAAAGAAAAATTCTAATGCAGAAAGACCTGTTCTGTAATTTGATTTTACAAATCCATGTGCATCAGGATTTGAATCATTTTCTTTGTAATGTGTTAAAGCACGATTGTTATATCCATCATTCATTCTGTTTCCTCTTCTTGATTGTTGGCCCAAAGCACCTGCCATTTGACCTACGTTTAATGATGAACCTCTAGCACCAGTAGTAGCCATAATTTTTCCAGCATTAGAATCATCAAGGGAGTTATTTGCTGTTGAACCAGCCTTATCTCTTGCTTTACCTAATTCATTGACAATGTATGCTTCTAATGCTTCTTCAGCACGCATACCTCTTGTGAGTTTGAGAGTGCCTTTTTCATATTGATCAGTTAAATCATCTACAATATCATATGTTTCTTGGATGTCATCAAGGATTTGTTGTACATTATTTTCTGGGACTTCCAAGTCACCGTAACCATAACTAAAACCGTAATGAGTGATGAATTGTTTTGCCATGATCAATGTAGAGTTTAAGAAATTTTTACCAATTTGATTTCCATAATCTTTTGCAATTCTATGCAAAACACTTTCTGGTTCTTCTGCACCAATGGAAGTTTTATCAATAACACCACTGATTAATTCACCATTTTTAATTACAACGTCTTTTTCTTTTCCACCAGTTCCTTTTGCCCATTTTGATGTAAGTACATAACTGAAATCTTTTGGAAGGAATAATGAGAATAATTGTTTGCCAGTGTATGCAGGTTTTCCATCTTTAGTTTTTGTTTTAGGTTTTGGTAATGTTTCAGTATATCCACCAAGCATTGCAAGATTTGAAAATTCTTGGACAGTTAATATGGTATCATCTTTCGTTAAAAGATATGCTCCTGTAACAAAGTCTCTTAATGCACCGATAATTGGGCCACCATATCTTGGAGAAATTAATTGATCTTGAACTCTCATTAGCAAAATGGCTTCTGCTCTAGCTTCTTCACTTTGAGGAACATGTAGATTCATTTCATCACCATCGAAATCTGCATTGTATGGTGGACAAACAGATGGGTGTAATCGGAATGTTTTACCTGGGAGTACTCTAACATAATGGGCCATAATAGACATTTGGTGAAGTGATGGTTGTCTATTGAACATAACAATATCACCATCAGCAAGATGTCGTTCTACCAAATATCCAATTTCAAGAGTTTCAGCAATTGTAGAACGATCTTCTACGAAATCTAATCTAATTTTTACACCATCTGGTCTTACAATATAGTTAACACCAGGGAATTTTTCAGGACCATTTATTACCAATTTTCTCATTCTTTCAATATTCCATTCAGTTACAATTTCAGGAATTGTTAATTTCATAGCAACAGTTTCTGGTACACCAACTTCAGACAAATCCAAGTTAGGATCAGGTGAAATTACAGTTCTACTTGAGAAATCAACCCTCTTTCCAGAAAGTGAACCTCTAAATCGTCCTTCTTTTCCTTTGAGTCTTTGAGTTAATGTTTTCAATGGACGTCCAGAACGGTGATGAGCTTGTGGAATTCCAGACACTTCATTATCAAAGTATGTTGTTGTGTGATATTGTAACAAATCTACCAAGTCTTGAACAATTAATGGTGGAGTTCCAGCATCCTTACTTTCTTTTAGTCTTTGATTTACTCTAATGATATCTACCATTTTGTGAGTCAAGTCATCTTCTGAACGAATTCCAGTTTCAAGAATAATTGAAGGTCTGACAGTTACGGGAGGAACTGGGAATGCTTGAAGAATAAACCATTCAGGTCTTGCAGTAACAGGATCATATGATAATAATGCTAAATCGTCATCTAAAATTTGTGAGAATCTTTCTCTAATTGTAATTGGAAGTAATCTATGTTCACCAATTTCTGTTTTTTCAACAAAGATTGTTGGTTTGGTAAAGATTAATTCGTATTGTGTTTTTCCGCAATGAGGGCATTCTTTTGCTTTCTTTGCTTTTTCAATAATTTGTTCGGGGATACGTTTTTGAGAAATTGTAGTATATGCTGCTTGTTTATCTTTAATATTTTTAAAAGCCTGTAAATCTTCTTGTGGCACTTTGAGTCTTGCACAAGAACGACATGTAGATTGTAATAATTTGTAGATATTATCAATAAATGCAATATGTAAAATTGGTTCTGCAAGTTCCAAATGTCCAAAATGTCCAGGGCATCTTGCTGCAGTGTTTCCACAAGTTAGACATTTTTGTCCAGGTTCAAGAGTTCCGAGTCTTCCATCCATAAGACCACCTTGAACTGGCATTCCATCTTCATCATATGTTTCAGGAGCAGTTATTTCTGCAACAGAGTATTTTCTAACTTCAGTTGGAGACCAAACAGAAAAACGAATTCCATCAATTGCTTTAATTGCTTGAATAGACATACTATAATTTCTCCTTTATGAGCAATCTTGGTGCCACATTAAGACTTTGCATTTCTTGTAATAGTAGTTTAAAGGCATATGCAACTGAAACTGAAGAAACTTTGGCTTTATCACCACATACTCTACAAACATATTTTCTTTGTTTAACATCATGATAAGCTACAAGACCACATCTTTCACATACAAAAACATCGGATTTATCAGATTCATCAAGCAATCTGTCTTTTAGGATCATTGAAGCACCATATGCAATCAAGCAATCTCTTTCCATTTCTCCAAATCTTAAACCACCACCTCTTGCTCTTCCTTCTGTTGGTTGTTTTGTTAACATTTGGACTTGTCCACGTGCTCTTGCATGAATTTTATCAGCTACCATATGATGAAGTTTTTGATAATATACAACACCGATGAAAACTTCAACTGGAAATGCTTTTCCAGTTCTACCATCATACATTATTTCTTTTCCAGAATATTTGAAATTATGTGCATCCATTACTTGTTTTACTTCATCCGTTTTTTCTCCAACAAATGCTGAACCATCAAATCTTTTTCCACGTAAGGATGCAGATTTTCCACAAACAGATTCCATCATCATACCAACAGTCATTCTTGAAGGGAATGCATGGGGATTGATCAAAACATCAGGAGACATTCCATTTGCAGTGTATGGTAAGTCTTCGGCTTTAGCTAAAATTCCAAGAATTCCTTTTTGTCCATGTCTTGATGCAAATTTATCACCAATTTCAGGAATTCTCATATCCCTTGCTCGAATTTTGTACATTTTGCCACCTTCATTTGATTGAGTCATAACAATAGTATCTACAACTCCAGCTTCTGAAGGTCTTACACCAATTGATGTATCTCGTCTATAAGGTCCAGTTGATTCAAATTCTCTATACTCTTCCATAAATCTTGGAGGACTAGTTTTTCCAATTAAAATATCTCCACCTTTTACAGGAGCTTCTGCTGCAACAACACCATCTTCTTCAAGTAATCTGTATGCACGTTCTCCTTTGTAACCTCTAATGTTATCTTCAGCATTAGGAATTTCAAAATTATCACGCATCCCACCAGGGTACTGTTTTGCTTCAGCATCATAAATTCTAAAGAAGAAAGTTCTACCCAATCCTCTATCAACAGATGCTTTACTAAGTACAATTGCATCTTCAATGTTATATCCATCAAAAGGTAAAACCGCAACAACACAATTCTGACCTGCAGGTCTATCTTCTAATCCTAAGAGTTTCATTGCTTTAGTATTAACTGCAGGAACTTGTGGATATAGCATAAAGTGTTGTCGAACATAAGTGCTAGTATTCATCATAGGTGTTGAGAATCCCAAACTTTGTTTTGCCATTGCAGATTCGTATGTATTTCTTGGGGATTGATTGTGTTCAGGATATGGGATGATGGAAGCTCCTGCACCTAAAATTGCAGGTGGGAAAACTTCCAAGTGAGTATGTTTCTTTGCATCTTTTTCATCTAGGGCAACATAACAATTTTCTTCTTCATTTGCATCAATCATTTCTAAAACACCCATTCTCAAAAGATCAGTCCATGAAACTAATTTTTTAGAAATTTTATCTAACAGTTCTTGAGTAAGTAATGGTTTGTTGTCTTTGATAATTATTAATGGTCGTAAAACTCGTCCAGCATTACAATTAACATATAATCTTCTAGTAGAGCCTTCAATATCGGATTTATGGAAAGACACTCCAACATGAGGATGAATCTTTGAATCTCTTCTAAGTTCACGTAATTTCTCAGCTAGTTCCTCACCAATTTTATAATATCCAATAAGACGTCCATCAACAAAAATTCTAGTTCCATCTTTTTTCAAATCTTCTTTTGCATCAAAGAAATGTACAGTTCCAAGATCATAGAGTTTCTCTACAATTTCTTCAGAAGGCACATTTATAGAAATGATTCCAGATAATGCTAAGTTTTTAACTAAACCACAGTTTGAGCCTTCAGGAGTTTCACTCGGACAAATTCTTCCAAAGTGTGTTGCATGTAAATCTCTTGCTTCAAAGTTTGGTTGGGTTCTACTAAGGGGAGATTGAATTCTTCTTAAGTGACTAATAGTTGAAAGATAGTTTGTTCTGTCAAGTAATTGAGTGACACCAACACGACCTCGTCCCCAATTTCCTGTAGCAATTGCATTGTTTAGTTTATCAGTAATAATTCCAGGACGAATTGCTGCAGCCACTGCATTAATTCCACGTTTTTGTCCTGATCTTTCTAGTTGGTATTTCATGTCTCTTACCAAATTTCTAAATGCAGTTCTAAACAGATCTGCCAACATTTGTCCTGCAAATTTGATTACTTTGTTTCCATAATGATCTTTGTCATCAGGTCTAATCCAACCAAGTTTCAATTCTAATAATTTACAAGCAGCTTCTCCCAAGAACTGAGCCTTTTCCTTTCTATTTTCAGGATGTTTTCCCAAATGAGGCAACAGTCCCCAATCAAGTAAAGTTTCAGCACGTTTGATTTGGAATTCTTCTAACATTCCAGGTGCAATTCTTTTACTGATATAGACAATAGCATCTTTTGCAGTTGGTACATCTCCTGCTTTTTCAAATGAAGCTTCTAACTCATCTTGAAGTTCGTCAACTAGTGAAACTGCAGCTGCAATTTCTCTATCAGATTCTAATCCAAGTGCTCTCATCAGAGTTACAACAGGGATATCAACAGGGGAACCAGGAATTCTAGCAACAATTAATCCATCATTTTTCATAACGAGTTCTAACTTTGCACGATAACCAACAATTGAAGAATAGACTTTAGCTTTGAAAACAATATTTCCTCCAACTGTCTCTCTATCTACAATTATTTTATTGTAAGATAGATCTTCTAATCCTACAATCACTCTCTCAGAACCATTAATGATAAAATACCCACCAGGATCATTTGGATCCTCCCCATGTTCAACTAATTTTTGAGTAGAGAAATTATGTAAAATACATGCATTAGATTTTGCCATAACTGGTACATCACCAATATGGACAAATCTAGATTCTAAAATTTTTCCATCCTCGACAACACTTGCTTCCATCATAACAGGTGCAGAATAAGATACATTTCTCAATCTTGCCTCAGCTGGTGTTATATGAGTAATAGAGCCATCAAGTTCCATCATTCTTGGTTGTTGAAGTTTAACTTTTCCTAGTTGAATCTTGTAAGGGTATTCAGCATTTTCAATATCAATTTGTCCAACTTCATTAATAATACTTTGAAGTCCTCGTTCTAAAAATTCATCAAAAGAATTTAGATGTTGTCTTGCAATACCTTCTCGTTTAAGAATATCCTGAATTACAGGCCAACGCTTTGTAGAAGAATCAACCATTAGTTTTCCACCACATAACGATAATAAAGAGAAGTTCCAGCAGTAGAGCTATCTCTAGTGATTTTTATCATATCACCAGGTTTCACACCAAGTTTCAAAATTGCAGGATCAGTTACGTAAATTAACGGTAGTTCAGTAGGTTTACAATTATATTTTTTTAAAATTTCTTCAGCCTCTTGTTTTGAAATAATTTCATGTTTTGGAACATATACATGATCAGGTACAAGTACTTGATTTTTCTTAGTTGCCATTTACAAAACCTCCACGAAGAACATTAAATGTAATAGTAAAGAAAACACACAAACTGTCAAAAATTCACGCTCAGGTTAATATATATCTAATCTGAATTTCGTTAGAAAATTTTAATTTCTCTTTTTTGGAGAGAGTATTTTTCACAACTTTAAATAGTAAAAATTAAGTCTCAAAATTGATGAGAACAAATTTGATAGTATTTGTATTATCTGTAATTTTAATTTCAGGTGTTAGTATCTCACCAGTATTTGGACAAGTTCAAGGTTCAATTGTTGTAACTACGGACAAACCATCATACATTGAAGGTGAATCAATTGTAATTACAGGGGAAGTAAGTGAAATATTTCCAGAGACTCCAGTAAGTATTGTTGTAAAATCTCCTAAAGGAAACTTGGTTGCAATTGCACAGATACAAGTAGGAGTAGATAAAAAATACAGTACTGAGATTACTGCAGGTGGAGCACTAATGAAAACAGGTGGTACATATACAATTGTAGTTCAATATGGAGCACAAAATAGATCAGCTGAAACATCATTTGAATTTGAAGGGGTTTCAGAAACGATGGAAAAAATAACAAACTTTGAAGAAATTGCACCAATTGAAGAAATTACAACAACTGTTACAGATACAACAATTTCAATTACTGGTTCCAATGACTTGGTAGAATATGAAATTACAAATGGAAAAATTCTTAACATTATACCAGATATAGATGCAAAGTCTCTAGTCATATCTATTGAGGCAATAGAAGAAGGCTCAATTACGTTAACAATCCCTAGATCAGTTTTAGATGCAACAATAAATGGTGTAGATGATGATTTTTTTGTACTAGTTGATGGAGAGGAAGTAGATTTTGAAGAAATTACAACATTAATAGATAGAACACTTACCATTGAATTTCAAGCAGGATCTGAAGAAATCGAAATTATTGGAACATTTGTAATTCCAGAGTTTGGTACAATTGCAGCCATGATTCTAGCAGTAGCAATTATCTCAATAGTTGCAGTATCTGCAAAATCAAGACTCAGTATTGTTCCAAGATATTAAAAGAATCATTGTTTAAACATACATAAATACTGAGAAACTTTATTCAAATAAGATGAATTTTAACCATTCAACACGATTAATGGGGATAGCCCTAATGGCAATAGCATTAATGTCTGTAACTTCGGTTAATCAAGATGTTTTTGCACAAAATACAGGTATGTCATTAACTGCTACAGCAGCAGAGGGATCAGATATTATCTCAATTAGTGGAGAAACAGCATCTACATCAACAGATGTTACATTTACTGTCAGAACACCAGACGGTGCGAACCTAGTAGATGTTCGTCAAGTAACACCAGATGCAAATGGTATCTTTGGTACAGAATTCAACTGCTCCAATTGGAAACAAGATGGATTATACATGATAACCGCACAACAAGGTGAATCTTCACTGTATACAATAGCACTAAGTGTAGAAG
>JAANXA010000013.1 GCA_018263505.1 Candidatus Nitrosopumilus sp. | reverse complement strand
AGTACAGGATTTAATTTTTAGTTCAGCACAATGCATGGTTATTTTATTTGTAGATTTTTTACAAGAAACTGTAATTTGTTCAGTTCCAAAAAATGTGAATTTTTTTAGATCAGGTTCAAAAGTTAATTGATAATTAATTGGTACAGGATCCACAGTTGTGATAATTTTTATACGCTTTAAGTAGATTATGTACAGAGTGTGTCAACACAAAACACCAAAAAAAGCAGTTTGACAGACCAAAAAGATTCAGAGAATAAAGAATTGACAGGTTCAGCACAAAAAGTAGATTTTCTATCAAAATTAGAAAATCAAATAAAGCCTTTAAAATACACAAAATAACGATTAACATCATGAAACAAAAAGTAGCATCCCGAAACGTCAAGATTCTTGTTGCAAAATTAGGTCTGGATGGTCATGATAGAGGTGCTTTAGTTTTGTGTAGAGCGTTCAGAGATGCAGGAATGGAGGTAATCTATTCAGGGTTATTTGCAACACCAGAAAGAGTTGCTCAAATTGCAGAAGATGAAGATGTAGATGCAATTGCAATGAGTTTGCTTAATGGTGCCCACGGAACACTTTTTCCAAGAGTAGTAAAGGCACTCAAGAAAAAGAAGATCAATGATGTTTTAGTAGTTGGAGGAGGAGTAATTCCAGAAGTAGATCATAAAGCATTGATAAAATCAGGAGTAGACCACGTGTATGGTCCTGGTACAACATTACCTACAATCATTGAACATATCAACACAGGTGTTGCAAAATTAAGAGAATTATAAGAAAATTATCTGGTCAGTGTTCTAAAAATAAATTCAAAAAACAAAATCAAATATGAAATTAAATCATTTCATATTTAGGAACAGTCTTTACAATCAGGATCGATACATATTGGATTATGTTTCCCATCTCGTGTTGGATGAGCAGTATCTCTTCTTCTTTGAGTTCTTGTCATATCTTCCATACACAAACATTACTAAAAAGAGATTTGGAATGCAATGTAATTATTTCAAAAATTATTGAAATTTTTTAGAAAATTTTTTGATCATTGTTAAATAGTATCTTCACGTAATGGAATTAACGAGAAACCGTCATGTCTGCGTCGTAGAGTGATTGGTTGGAAAACAATTCATGTTATGGGTAAGTATCCTAGATTTGTGTTTTCCCTTTTTCTTCTCGTTGATTATGATTTTCAATGAAACATTGTTTACATAATTTACTTCCAATTCTTGATTTCAAAAACATAATTTGTTCTTGAGTTAATCGTCCATGTTGAATTAAATTAAATAATTCCTCTGTTTCGATTCTTTCAAATTCTTCAGTACAATTACATTTTGAACACATACAATTAATGACTAATCCCAACAAAATTTACAAAAATCAGTTAAAATTAGATGTTTCTGAAACTAAGGGGTTAAAAAATTATAGAAAAATAAAAAAGATTATTCTGTGGAATCAGGCCACATCATTTTACGCATTTCTTTACCAACTTTTTCAATTTGGTGTTCATCATATTCTTTCATGTATTTATCAAATGACTCTTTACCATTTTTTTGGTATTCAGAGATCCACTCATTATTGAAAGTGCCATCTTGAATCATAGTTAGGACTTTTTTCATATTCTCCTTGTTTGATTTATCCATGACTATTGGTCCACGAGTCAAACCACCATATCGTGCAGTTTCACTAACTCGTCTCCACATACCATTGATTCCATATCTTTGAATCATATCTACGATGAGTTTGAGTTCATGTAAAACTTCAAAGTATGCAATTTCTGGTTGATAACCTGCTTCAACTAGAGTTTCAAATGCATTTGTTACCATAGAAGCTGCACCACCACAAAGGTCTGCTTGCTCACCAAACCAATCAGTTTCTACTTCTTCTTTGAAAGCAGTTTTGATTAATCCAGCTCTTGCACTTCCAATTGCTTTTGCAATACCCAATGTTCTATCCCAAGCTTTTCCTGTAAAGTCTTGTTCAACTGCAACAATTGCAGGAGTTCCAAAATTATCAAGATATGTCTCTCTTACTTTGGAGCCAGGTCCTTTTGGTGCAATCATTATAAGATCAACATTGGTCGGAGCTTCAATCCATTTCCAATAGATTGCAGCTGCATGAGAAAATGACAATGCTTTTCCATCTGAAAGATTTGGTCCAATATCATCTTTGTACACTTGACCTTGAATCATGTCAGGAATCAATATGTGAATAATGTCTGCTTGTTTTGTTGCATCAGCTACTGACATTACTTTGTGACCATCAGCTTCGGCTTTTTTCCAGCTATTACCGCCTTCTTTAAGACCAATTATCACATTAAGACCAGTGTCTTTCATGTTATTTGCTTGTGCATCACCTTGGATTCCATAACCGATTACAGCAACTGTTTGATCCTTAATTGGATCAAGGCTGATATCAGAGTCTTTCCATGTTTTTGCCATGCATTTGGCAACAAATACTGCAAATATTAACTATCATACCTAAATTTCAATTTCTTTGTTACAAGAACGGCACTTTACAATCATTTTATCGCCAGGTATTCGATGGAATCGCTTAGAACCACAATCAGGACAAATAGGACACGAGCGAACAGGTTCCATTATGAATCATCAAAAAGTTATTACAAAATTTGAGAAATATTGAATCATAGAATTGGTCCACTTCCAAGAATACGAATAGTTGTCGATTCAGGTTTTAGAATAATTGCCATATCTCCAGATTTGCAAACTATTGGTTTTTCAAATTTTAATTTTAATGGAATTATGGAGATAAATTTTGCAGCCTTAATTTGTAACCCTACACTTACCAAACAACCTTGATTCTCAGCAATATCTCCCTTAAAGTAAGAATTTTTTGTAAAATCAAGTTCAATTTCAGGTTTTACATCCACTGCATCTTCTACAGATATTACATCGCCTCTTGAAACTTCATCAGGTTTTGCACCTTTAACGGCTAATCCAACTCTAGCAGGACAAACAGATTCAGTGACAGGATCATCATGCATTTGAATTGATTTGATTAATACATCAATTCCTGCAGGATATAATTTCAAATTATCATATTGTTTTATTTTTCCATTAGTTACCTTACCTAAAATTACAGTTCCTACACCTTTTACATCAAAACAATGATCAATTACCATTTCAGAAGGACCATCAGTAGAAATAGGTTCAAGTTTATTCATCTCGTCTTTAATTTTATCTTGATCAACTTTGGCATACTTTTCAACAACAGTACCTTTGATCATTGCATATAGTTTTGATTCATCAACATCAAATGTATGAGATAGGATTCCCTTTTCTTTTTTTAATGAATCAAGCGCAATGATTTGCTCTCCTGTGAATTTATCTAATTTATCGACATAAAGTATCACATATTCAGCAAGATTAATTGCCTGAAACAAAGGTTGTATTTTATCAGGAAATCCACTAGGGGCAACCCATGTTTTGATAATATCAGACTCTTTTCGGTCATACAAAGAAAGATCAGTTTCAGTTCCTTTTTTTCCAAATTCAGATGCAATATCTTGTTTGCCTAAAACTACAAAATTTATTGATTTGACCAATAGAATTCAAGACAAAATAGGCTCTAAAAACCATACGAGATGAAAAAATTTCAAGGAAATGAATTCAAAACAAGTGCATAACTTGCAAACCTATGATTTTTTGGGTGCACTAATTTTTGATGATATTTTGAGATAGGTTTTCCAATTGCACCATTTAATCCAATAGGGCCTGGGACATATTTTTCTGAATCAGCCCATTTTAGAACATCATCACTTGGTGCATAATGATTAATTATCTTTTTATGAATAATTTTCTGTAAAAGGGTACCATATTTTTTTGAAGATGGAACATCATCAGTGATTGATGCACCAAACAAATAGACACTCTCAATAATATCATCATTTTGTTTCTTTTTTGCCAGATATTCTATAGTGCTCAAAATTACTTGTGAACCCAAAGAATGACCAATTAGTCGAATTTTCGTTTTAGGATTTTGTTCTTTGAAATCTTCGATGAATTTTCCAAGGTTTCGACCATTCTTTTTTGCAATAATTTGTCCAACAGAAAGTGCACGTTTTGCATGTTTGATTAAATGTGCCCCAGTTGTGTTTGAATCATAACTAAATCCAATTACGGGATAAGAGTAACCAAGTTTTCGTAGTCGATTTTTCGCCAATACAATTTTTGCAACAGCTCCTGCATTGTTATTTCTCAACCCATGAATCATGATTGTGATTTCTTTTGAATTAGAAAATTTTTTGAAATTTTTTTTAGGATATAGAAAATATGAATTAGATTTTAGGGTTTTACCAGTGGTTAAATCATAATATCCACGAGTGGAGATTCGAGCAACAGGAATCATAGTTATTCAGCAGGACCTAATTGTTTTTTGTATTTTTCAATATCAGAAGTTTCAATTCTTGTAAACAATGGCGATGCGTCTCCAAGTACATGACCAGATGAGATTTGTAATTCAGATAATTCATTCCAAGAAAGTTCTTCAACTGTACCATCTAATCCTAGCTGGTTCCAAATTTTTTGCGCAGATTTTGGCATAAATGCAAAGATTGCAATAGATATACTTCGTACAGCATTGACTGATAGATATACACAATTTGCAGTACCTGGACCTTTTTTCCAAGGTTCCTTATGCTGGAAGTACTGATTGAAAAAGGAAGAAAATTCCATAATTTTTTTCAATGCCCTATCCAAATGATTTTGCTCCATTAAATCTCCAACAACACTTGCAAATGATTTTATTTTTTCTTCGGCTTCAGTATCTTTTTCATCAAAAGATTCAGATTCAGGAATTTCCCCATCAAATGCTTTTTTTGTAAATCCTAATGCACGGTTTACAAAATTTCCAAGATTTCCAATCAATTCAGAATTGATTCGAGTTGTGAAATCATCCCAATCAAAATTCAAGTCATCTTGAGAATACGGATTAATAGATACAAGATAAAACCTCAAATAATCAGAAGGATAATACTCTAAGAATTGTTTTAGACCAATGTACCAATTTCTACTCTTTGAAATTTTCTTTGCTTGAAGTGTTAAATGTCCTCGAGTTGGAATAAAATCAGGTAGTTTGAATTCTTTATCAATACCTAAACGCATCGCAGGTAAGAAGAGATAGTGATGATAAACAATATCTTTTCCAATAAAATGATAAATGTCAGCAGAATTCCAGAATTCTTTTCCATCAATTCCTTTATCATTAAGAAATTTTATTGCAGTTGAAATGTATGCCAAATGATTATCAAACCAACCATAGAATACTTTTCCATCTGCATTATCAAGAGGAATTGGGACACCCCAAGGAATATCCCGAGTAATATCCCAATCAATTAAGCCAGATTTTATCCAATTCTGTACATATTTTTTTACATCTTTTTGGAGATTATCATTTCCATCTAGCCATTCAGACAAAGAGGTTGCAAAATTTTTCAATTTGAAAAAGTAATGAGTTGTTTTTTCTTTTGTCGGAGATTGATTACAAAGAGAGCATTTTGGATTAATGATCTCTTCAGGAACACGTCCACAACTTTCACATAAATCAGAGTATTGATCTTCTGCATTACAATTTGGGCAAACTCCTTTAACGTACCTGTCAGGTAAAAATTTCTTATCATTATTACAATAAAACTGAATTATTTCTTTTTCATAAATATGACCAGCGTTATTTAGTTTCTTAAAAACATCTTGAACAAATGCAATATTTTCAGAGGAGCTTGTTTTATAGAAATAGTCAAACCCGATATCAAATGCAGAGAAATCTTCATAATCACGTTTATTCCAATGTGTAACATAATCGACAGGAGTTTTTCCTTCTTTTTCAGATTGTATTAAAATAGGAGTACCAAAATCATCTGAAGCACAAACATAGTATGCCTCTACTCCATTTTGTTTTAAGAATCTTGTAGTTACATCAGCAGGAAGATATGTAGATGCAACATGTCCCAAATGTATTTCTCCATTAGCATAAGGAAGAGCACTAGTGATGATTGCTTTTTTGTTCATTTTACAGTTTTCAGAAATGTAGTTAGAGTTAAGAAGTTTTACCAGTTGTTGGCATATTTTATTTGTTCAGGGGTGAGTTTATCGATTTTAACATCCATTGCCTTTAATGCATCGACTGCAATTTGAATATCAATTTCTTTAGGAACATCAATGATTTTATTTTCCATTTTTTTGTGATTCTTCAAAATGTACAATACTGAAAGAATTTGATTTGAGAAGGATTGTGCCATGACTTCTGGAGGATGACCTTCTGCAGCTACGAGATTTGCTAATCGGCCTTGTCCAATCAAAAACACTTTCTTTCCGTTTTTCAAAGTACATTCATCAAGTGCTGGACGTACTTCTTTGACAGATTTTGATTTCTTTAACAAGAATTCACTGTCAATTTCAACATCAAAGTGGCCAACATTTCCCATGATTGCACCATCTTTCATCTTTAGTATGTGTTCTTTTCTAATTACACTGGTCATTCCAGTACAAGTGATAAAGATGTCACCAAGCTTTGTTGCTTGTGCCATTGGCATTACTTCAAATCCATCCATATGAGCCTCTAATGCTTTGATAGGATCAACTTCAGTTACAATTACTTTTGAACCCATTCCACTACATCTTGCTGCAACACCGCGACCAACCCATCCATAACCTACAACTACAACTCGTTTTGATGCCATCAATAAATTCATGGCACGCAAATAACCATCAATAGTACTTTGACCAGTACCATATCGATTATCAAACATGTGTTTTGTGTAAGCTTCATTGACTAAAATCACAGGGTATCGTAATTTGCCTTGATTTTCAACGGCTCTGATTCTAGTAACACCTGCAGTTGTTTCTTCAGTAGCACCAAGAATTTCCAGGTCTTTGAATCGTTTATCAAAGTGTGCTTTGATATTCATATCAGCGCCATCATCAGTTAAAATTGTGGGTTTATGTTTTAGTACTTGATCAATACACCAATCATATTCCTTTACAGATTGACCATGCCATGAATACACATGAATTCCCTGAGATGCTAAAAATGCTGCAATATTGTCTTGTGTTGTTAAAGGGTTTCCACCACAACATGCAACTGTTGCACCCAATTCTTTTGCACCCATTAACAAAACAGATGTTTCTTTAGTGATATGTAAGCAAAACCCAAGAGTTATTCCTTTGAGAGGTTTTGCTTTCTTATAACGATTAATTGTGTTATCTAAAATTTGCATATGAGATCTTGCCCATTCATAAGATAATTTTCCTTCTTTGATCAGTTTTGGACTAGACTTTACTTTACTCAATAAAACACATCTTAAATTCCTATATAAAACCCTATCAAAGGGAATAATTGTAAGGGTTGGCATTAGAGAGTTCTTGAGAAAGGTAATGATGATTGGACAAATCCTAAATTTTTATAAAATTCATGAGGATTTTTTCTCGGATTTCCAGATTCAAGTCTAATTCGGTGACAATTTTTTTTCTTTTGCAAAATTGATACAATAGTAGATTATTGTTTTTCTAATACCTTGATTCTGAAAATTTTCATGTACAATCAATTCTGGAATATACATCTCTAATGTAGAATGATTCAGTCTAGGAAGAAATACAATACTTACCATTCCAACAAGTTCAACATCATTTAATTTTGCAACAAAAATCATTTTGTCTGAATTTGAGATATAATTATTTACAATATTTCTAAAAGAAACAATGTCAGAGTCCTCAGAAGGTTTAGGACGTCCCAATTTGTACAACAAATCCAGGATAACAGGAATGTCTTGTACAACAGTAGGGGAGATACTAATTGAATCCACGATTAAAATGAAATGACATTATTTAAGAATACAATGAAAAATAATTAAAAAGAAGGTTTCAAGAACAATACAAATCGAGATGATATTTTTGATGTTTAAATACAAAAAACGTAAAATCAATGAAGAAGAAAAACAGAATGTACATAAATGACAAAAATTTTCATTCTTTATTGACCTGGAAAAAAATTGCTGAAAAAGGAGAGATTGAAAAAGGTAAAGGGAAAGCATTCAAAATAGAAGATAAACAGATTGCAATTTTCAATCAAGATGGGTATCATGCAATGGATGATCTATGCGTGCATCAAGATGGTTCGATTGCACCAGGCAAACTCGAAGGAGATATTGTAGAATGTCCATTACACTTTTGGCATTATAATATCAAGACAGGAGAATTAACAGATTATCTAAAAGATGTCAAATTAGAAACGTACTCTGTAGAAACAAGAGATGATGGAATTTACGTAGATATTTAGACAATTAAGAATAAAAATCAATAAATCAATTAAGTACAATTTTTATTCCAACATTTTATGGAAAATAATAATTGAATCAAGATATAATTAATAAAATTCAAGAACAAGATTATTCAAAAATTACAAACATAATTGAAAAATTCTTAGAAAATAAAATTGAAGAAAATAATTCAAAAGGGGTAATTTTAGGATTAAGTGGAGGAATAGATTCTGCAGTTTTAGCTTACATTTGTAAAAGAAATCTTAAAGAAAAAACACTTGCAATCATTATGCCAGATACAGAAATCACACCTAAATCAGAAACAGAAGATGCATTAAAAATGATTTCACTTACAGGGATTGAATACAAGTTAATCGACATTAATCCAATTGTAAAAGAATACTCAATGTATCTTGAACCAAATGCAAAATCAAAAGGGAATTTACGAGCAAGGATTAGAACCAATATTTTGTATTATTATGCAAATTCTAAAAATTATTTAGTATTAGGATCTAGTGACAAAAGTGAACATATGATAGGGTATTTTACTAAACATGGAGATGGGGCATCAGACATTACACCAATAGTATCACTTTACAAATTACAAGTAAGAGAATTAGCAAAATTTTTGGGAGTACCAGGAAACGTGATAGCGAAAAAAAGTAGTCCACATTTGTGGAAAGATCATGAAGCTGAAAATGAATTAGGGATTACATATGAAGAAATAGATTCTATTTTGTATTGTTTATTTGAAAAAAATATGTCAATTGAAGAAACTGAAAAAATTACAAAGATTGAAAAATCAAAAATAGAAAAAATTCAAAAATTAAACATAAAAAGTGAGCACAAACGTCTGTTGGCATTAAAGCCAGAGAGTTATTGAAATGAAAATTCAAGATAATTTGTCAAATTTGGAACAAAAACTTGATACAACAAAAAAGATCAAAATTTATCTTTGCGGGGTTACAGTTTATGATGAATCACATATTGGTCATGCTAGAACCATCATCATATTTGATGTTCTTAGAAAATATTTAGAATCAAAAGAGATTGAAATTGAACTTGTTCAAAATTTTACAGATGTAGATGATAAGATTATCAATCGTGCAAATTTTGAAGACACAACTGCTGAAAAAATTAGTACCAGATACATTGAGAATTATTACAGAGATTTTGATAAATTAAATGTAAAAAGAGCAACTAATTATCCAAAAGCAACAGAACATATTGAAGACATAATAAAATTTATTGAAAAATTAATTAATAATCAAATTGCTTATCCATCAAAAAATGGAGTATATTTTGCAGTATCAAAATTTCCAGAATATGGAAAATTATCAAAAAAGAGAATAGATGAATTAGAATCAGGGGCAAGAATAGAAATCGATGAATCCAAAAAAGACCCGTTAGATTTTGCAGTTTGGAAATTCTCAGAGACAGAACCAACATGGGAAAGTCCATGGGGAAAAGGTAGGCCAGGATGGCACATAGAATGCTCTGCAATGAGTGTGAAATATCTTGGGGAAAATTTCGATATTCATGGAGGGGGTCGAGATCTTATATTTCCTCATCATGAAAATGAAATTGCACAATCTGAAGCATGTTCAAATTCACCATTTGCAAAAGTATGGATGCATGTAGGAATGGTCACAATTAATGGAGATAAAATGTCAAAATCTGCAGGCAATACCAAATCAATCAAATTTGTTTTAGAGAAGTGGGGAGCAAATATAATCAGATTATTTTGTTTGTCTGGGCATTATTCCAAAGTAATTGACTATTCTGAAGAGATGTTAAAAGAGAACTTGATCAAATGGAGGCAAGTTGAAACATGTTATTATGAATTAGTTCACGCAGATAGTAATGATCAAGAAGAAGTTATTCAAATAATAGAAAAAACAGGTAAAGAATTTGATAATGCATTAGAAGATGATCTCAATACACATTTAGCATTATCTTCGTTTTTTCAGCTCACAAAAGAAACGAACAAGTTGGCAGCCGAAGGAAAATTAGGAAAAGAAAATGCTCAATTAATTAAAAAAGAATTCCATAGAATGAAAAATATTTTAGGATTACACATTCCAGAAATATTTGAAAGTGAAAAACAAGAAATTGATAATTTAATTTCAAACAGAGAAATATTTAGAAAAGAAAAGAAATTTGAAGACGCAGATAAGATTAGAGATAAATTAAATGAAATGAATGTGGAATTAATTGATCATAAAGAAAAAACTATTTGGATGAAAAAAGAAAAAATTAAAGCTGAAAATTAGTTTTGACTAATAATTTTAATGCCTAAAAAAATTAGGATTGTCTAATTAGTTTCATCTAATTTTAGTGTCGTTTAATAGAATCAAAAAGGAAAATTAATCATGAATGTATGGAATAAGTTTTGGAATTGGTATGAAAATAAAATACTAGGAAGTATAATACTAATTGCCATCATACAATTTATTCAAATTCCACACATGGTGTGGAATGCAGATATCATGTTAGAAGCAGGAATTGTTTCACGAGTTCATCCAATAATTGATTGGTTTTTGTATGGAGTAGATTTGGTTGAAATTATTTCAATTGTTAATGTTGGGATGATTATGTACAGTTTGATTAAAAAAAGATATTCTGAAAAAAATATTTCTGTGAAAAATTAATCTTTTGCACCCCAAATGACTCTTTGAGGGAATGGGATTTCAATTCCAGATTTATCTAATGCACGTTTTATAGTAGTCAATAAAATAGGTTGAGCTTGACTCCAATCATCACGAGGATGCCATACCAAAACTTGAATATTTACGCTTGAATCACCCAATTCTTCAACTCTGAATTCAGGTTCAGGCACACAAAGAACAAAAGGCATGGAAATTTGGATTTCTTCTTTGATGACAGAAATTGCATGTTCAATATCATCCTTATAAGAAATTCCAACGGTAACATCAGCTCTTCTTACAGCAGATGAAGTAAGTGAACGAATGTTAGTAGTAAAGAATTTTTCATTAGGAATTCTAATTATAGTTCCATCAAATTTTCGAATTTTACTTGAAAAAGTTCCAATATCTAAAAGAGTTCCTGAAATATTCATGTCTGGAATTTGAATTGTGTCTCCATGTTTTGCAGGTTTTTCAAGCATTAAGAAAACGCCTGAAATTAAATTAGATACAACAGATTGTGTTGCAAATCCAATTACCACTGCAAAAATTCCACCGGCAACCAATAAACCAGAAAGATCAATTCCCTGACTTGAGGTAAATGCAAGGAATGAAATTATTATTATTCCAAAATAAATTATCTTGCTAAGATTTTGTGCAGTATCTTTAGGTAATGTAGGAGCATAATATTTGTAAAATAGTATCTTGACAATTTTTGCGACAACTAAACCTACTGCCATAATAAGTCCACCAACTAACAATGAGAGAACAGTTAGCTCACCAACAATTTGCATTTCAGATAAACTTTGAAGAAATTCCAAAGGCATTAGTCTATTCCCATCTCCATGTTAGTGTTAGTAGTAGATGTTTCCCAAGTAGGAGATTTTGTCCAATTAGTTTCAAGAGAATTTATTTTGATATCAGCAATACTCACCATAGCCCTTTTTTTCATTATTACTTTAATTCCGTCAATGATTGTTTTAGAATCTTCATAATACAGAGAATTATTAACAATAGGAAAAACTACTTTACTTACAGTATGGCCCACATTCAATGTATTTTCTATAATAATTTTCATTACACCTTCAACATAAGGTATAGAATCATCAAAATCAGTAGCTAAAGAAACCTCAGCATATTTGCACAAAGTTCCAGTGTCAGGAGTTCCATACAAACCAAATCTAGAATTGATAGGGTTACAAGTTACCCAATCAAGAGGATCTCTTTTTGAATCATGTATTAAGAAAAAACCAATTTCAATTGGGCAATGAACAAAAATACTTGCAGCAGAATTTTCACTAAGATAGATTTCTTTATCAAATTTAAGGAAAATATTTTCAGTACGTTTTGCAGGATGGTTTAGAGGTTTAATTGGAGCCATTTCGAGTTCAAGTTCATTAGATTTTGAAGGGATCATTTTTTCGACAATATTTCCCTCAGAATCTTTTCGAAAATATGAAAAAGCATTATCTCCCATTCTTTCAATTTTGATTTCAGTGTTAGGAAGAGATAGACAGAGAGTATCTTTAACTTCATAAATTCCAAAAGGCGAAAAAACAGATTCAGATTTACTCATAGTTTTCAATTTCTTTATTTAAAATCTAGAATTTATGCTCTCTTATTGGATTAGATCAAAATTTAGAAAAAATCAACTAGTGTTTTTTGTTTCATCAAAGTTAAGATATGACCATTAGAAAGCCATTCAGATTTACTAATGCTCATTTTTTGAGCTGCAATATGTAATGCAGAATCAAAGTTTTCGGCAACAACAGGGTTTTGTTTCATTGCTTCACGAATTCCTTCACGTACTTGCCAAACACCTACAGGAATTGCATATTCAGGTTGAATTTCTCTCAAAATTATAACACCAGATTGAATTTTTTTATCATGAAGGTATTCTAAAACACCCAATTTTCCTGCAAAATAGGCACCAGCAATTGCAGGAGAATGATCAATTCCACGAGCATCTTCAAAATCTGAACCGAATCCTAAAATATCATTTGAATACCAAGCTTCAATCATTTCATAAATCCAACGATGAGGAAATAAAACAACAGAGAAAATATTTCCCAAATGAGAGTAAGAGAATACTTTACAAATATCAATTAAATTATAATTTAAAACATCATCAACTAATGATTTAGAAATAATATCATCTGTTGCAGTAATACTCCATTTAGTTGGAACTAATTTTCTTTTTTCGCCTAACATCCCAATACTAAAACATTTTTGAATTTTTGAAATATCAATTCCAGAATGATATAATTTCAATACAGCATCTTGTGCCTTTAGATCCTTATCATAAAATATTTTCTCAATGGGCTTTACAGAAGTAGATGAAGAAAATTTTGCAGATTTAATTTCTCCTACAGGTCCAAAAGGAGCACTTTCGCCATCAAGTGAAATTTTTGATGAAGTAGATTTTTGAAAAATCAAATCAGAATCAATTGGTTTTGAGGACATTGCAACTTCCTGCAGGTTTTCAATATATCTTCCATCTGTTTGATCAATAGAAATTTTTTGAGTTCCACGTACAAGATTCAATCTAAAATTTACAATTTCTTCTAAAGATTTTCCTTTCCAGTTTTCAGGACTGTCAAGTAAACTAGTATCACCATGTATTGGAGGAACCATAGGACCAACAAAGACTTTAGGATAATTATATGAGCCAACAAAAACAGATGGGGGACTAGTACCACTGATAGAATCAGAAGAAAAGAGATTACCATATTTTGATAAAGTTTCATGCCATTTTGATAAAATAGAATTTCGAATAGATTGAGAACCAGAATTCAATAGAATTTGTGCCTAAAATGAGCCTATTAATCTGCCTGATAACAGAAATTGACGGTTAGTAAATTATGTTATTGAGTAGGTTCAGGTTCTCGTTCATGTCCACAATTAGGACAAATGTCTTTTTCTTCAAAAAATTCTTTTCCACAATTTCTACATGATTGAGGTTTCATAAAGAAATTATGAACTAATAGAATTTAAGAACTTAGGTTCACTAGAAAAATAAATTTATTTTTTTACAGCACTTACTAAAGAAACAACATCTCTATCTCTTAATTGATAGTCAACAGGTAATCGTAAATTATATTTTAAATCCTTTCCATAAAGTAATCCTTTGACCAAATCAGTGTGAATTTCTTTTGCAAGATCATTAATTGTAGCCCCATCTTTTAAGAGGAATAAATCGGGAAGAATTCTACCTTTCTTATCGGATAATTTTTTTTCATTAGCTACAGGGTAAACAGAATTCATTTTTAATAATTTAAACACTGCAACATTGA
Source organism: Candidatus Nitrosopumilus sp. (assembly GCA_018263505.1). GTDB lineage: Archaea > Thermoproteota > Nitrososphaeria > Nitrososphaerales > Nitrosopumilaceae > Nitrosopumilus. Next base: position 45,300 of record JAANXA010000013.1, on the reverse strand, counting down.
TAGCAAACTGAACACCAGTCCTCATATATTCACCCATAATCCCTTTTTTGATAAAATTTAATGCGTCAATTTGTTTTTTGTTTAACTTATCAGATTGTAGAATTTTGAACTCTTCAGATCCAGGTGAATATTTGATCAATCCTTTTTGTTCTGCACGTCTTAAACTAAATTCACTGTCTCCACTGACTGGAATAACAATAGAGTCATTGTAACGTTCTCTTAACCTATCAAAATTTTTATCTGCACCATCAATGTCGATTTTGTTAGCTACAATCAATGTAGGTTTCGAGATTTTTCTCAGATAAGACGCAAGTTTTTTTGTATCAATCATATTGAAATTATCAAAATTTTTATCATCTAACTTAGTCATCATCAAAGTTTCTTTAACATGACTTTTCTCTACGCCAACACCTCGATAAAGATCAGTTACAGCATCAACAATATCAGAACCAGTTCTAATTAGTTTAGATATTTTTTCTCGGTTACCTTCCAAAATTTTTTGATACCATAAGATTAATTCCTCTTCAATATCTGCAAAATCAGATAAAGGGTCACCATTCCCAATTTCAGTAATTTTACCAGTAGAATCTATGCCTCCTGAGGCATCAACAACATGAAGTAGTGCATCAGATTGAGCAGCAATAGAAAGAAATTGATTTCCAAGACCTTTACCTTTCCAAGCATCTTTAATCAATCCAGGTAAGTCAATGAGTTCAATTGGGATATACCTCCACCCTTCAACACATTTTGAATTATGAGGATTATCCTGTACATTGAATTCAGGGTGAACACATAAAGAAATAGCATGAGATATTCCAGTAATTGGAGATGTAGTAGTAAAAGGATATGATGAAATTTCTTCAGAAGAAAGAGTGGCAGAATTAAAAAAAGTTGTTTTTCCAGTGTTTGTTTTGCCGATTAAACCAAGTTTTATTGGCATAGAATAATTGTCAATACAGAATATTTATCTCTGCCTAGGAATGTGAAGAAGAATTTAATTTAATTTTTTCCAGTGTTTGATGTAATTCTTTTAGAGCCCATTCAATATCAGAAAAATCCTCATTAGATAATTTAGATGTCCATTTGTCTAAAACACTATTAGTAATTTCAGAACAGTTGTAAATTAAATTCCAAAAAGGATGGTGTTCAGCAGTAGTATAAGCCAGTTCAGTAACATCATTTAAACCGTTTTTAGCTTTTGATAAAGATGAAATTCTTTCTCCAAAAATTTTAACAATATCGTTCTCAAGATCTTTTTCGATTCTCAACGGTGTATTTTTTAATTCATGTTTTTTTGCTAAATCAAGTAAATCATGATAAAAATTTTCAAAGTTTGTCATGTTAATTCAATCTTTGATGCTCAGCTAGCATGCATCTATTAAATACAACATCTATACCTTCTTGTCTCGCTAATTCTTCAGCTTCTAAATTATGTATTCCTTCTTGTAACCAAATAACATGAGGTTTTTTCATAATTGCATCCCGTACAAAAGGTAAAACATCATCAGAAGGTCTAAAAATTTCAACTATTTCAACAGATTCAGGAATATCAGAAATGGAGGGATAGCATGTCTTGTCTAAGATTTTATCAATTGAAGGATTTACAGGTGTAATTTTAAAGCCATTTTCAGAGAGATATTTAGGCACATAATGTGCAGCTTTTGAGGGATTTTTTGACATTCCAATTACTGCAACTTTAGATAAAGAAAGAATTTTACGAATTTGATCATCAGTATGTGTGTCTTGGTCCACAGGATACATGAAGATTTGTAGAATATAATTTTTGAATTATTACCTCAAAGCAAAGGATATTTTAACAATTAAAAAATCTAAAAATTATGATCGAAGAGTCAAAAGAGATTATAGTTTTAGGGGCAATAAAACATGGAATTAAAAAATTTGATAAAATTCAAAAAATTACTCAAATCGATCCTGAAGAACTACATTCAATTTTAGAATACCTAGAAAAAAAAGAATTCATCCAAGTCGAAGAAAAGAAAGGATGGTTTGGAAAAAAGATCGAAATCATAACTACAGAAAAAGGAGCCAAAGAAGTTGATGAACAAGTACAAAAACTGCAAACAAAATGGGGACAGATGGCAACAATTTACAAAACAGGAGATAAAGAGAAATTAAAACAAGAAATGGATGAAAACAAATCATTTTTGCCAACTATGATGTTTTTTGGAGTTATGGATATGATGATGTTTTCAATGATGTTCAGTATGATGGGTATGGCAATGTCAGACTATGTTCCTGCAGAAAGTATGCCTGAAGGAGGAGAACCTGGAATGGATGATGGTAGTACGGATGGAGGAATGGATGATGGGGGAGGATTTGATTTCGACATTGGATTCTAGGGTGTATTTTATACTTGAAATTAAATTGGAAAACAATTGATGTACAATTCATTTGATAATCCAGGATTAGTCAAAGTACTTACATTTCTACAAACACATAACACAGAATATCTATCAGGTCAAGATTTGAGTGATGTTTTAAGAATCAGCAGAGTTGCAATATGGAAACATATCAAGAAAATTCAAGAATTAGGATACACTGTAGAATCAAAACAAAAACTAGGTTACAAATTGATTTCAAATTCAGATTTATTGTTGCCTTGGGAAATCACATCTGAGCTTAAAACAGAAATTATAGGGCAACAAGCATATTATTTTGATTCAATAGAATCTACACAAACCCAAGCATTGAAAATGGCTAAAGATGGAGAAAGAAATGGAGTAATCATCGTAGCAGAAAAACAAACAGGAGGGAAAGGCAGATCGGGAAGAAAATGGATTTCCCCCAAAGGGGGATTGTGGTTTTCAATTATTTTACATCCAAAATTTGATATTTCAATTACAACACTATTTCCAATTGCATCAGCATTAGCATTATCAATAACATTAGAAAAAATTTTCAACATATCACCAGAACTAAAATGGCCAAATGATCTTACTATAAAAGGTAAAAAAATAGCAGGAATGCTAGTAGATGTTTCATTAGAATCAAATAAAATTGAAAATTTAGTGTTAGGTGTTGGAATAAATTTTGATGTGAATGTAAAAGAAATTGAAAAATCACTGAAAGGAACCCCGAATTTTTACGGAGTTGCATCATTAGGAGAACAAAAAAAGAAAATTAAACCAGTGAAATTAATTCAAAGATTTTTAGTTGAATTAGAAAAAACATACAAATTATTAGAGAATAGACAAACTAGTAAAATTATTTCAGAGTGGATAAAAAGATCATCTACAATCGGTAAAACAGTTGAATTAAACACAATCAATGGAAATATCAAAGGAAAAGCAGTTAAAATTGATAATGATGGAGCACTAGTAATATCAGAAAATAAAAAGAATCATAGAATAATTGCAGGCGACATTATTCATCTTTCAAAATAAATTATTTTTTTGACTTTGGTTTTGACTTTGGTTTTGACTTTGGTTTTGACTTTGGTTTTGACTTTGGTTTTGACTTTGGTTTTGACTTTGGTTTTGACTTTGGTTTTGACTTTGGTTTTGACTTTGGTTCAGAAATCAAAGAAGATTGGGCATATAAGATATCTTTAAGATCCTTTTGAATTTCAAAAACATCAGCAAGTAATTCCTCTAAAGCAATAGAATATTGTTCAAAAGCAAAGATGAGTTCAGATTGTTTTTTGTTTGTTTTTAAGAGATGTTCATTCGATCGTAATAGATTTGCAGCATCAATTAATTCAGAAATATTAGGTGTGGGTTCATCAATTTGATTTAGATCAGACTGGATAAGTTGAATTTTTTTACGAAAATCATATATTTTTTTACCCATTCCAATTTCAGTCACAATAAAACACGTAATTGTAAACGAATTAAAGATTTTCGAAAGTAGTGAAATTTACAAATTTGTATATCAATACATAGTATAAAATAAAAACAGAATGGGAAAAATTAAACATTATGAAAAAAATCAAAATATTTACAAATTTTCTACTCATAATTTTTCTTAGTTCATCCATTGTTACAGGTAATACATATGCTCAAGTAGATAATCAAGAGATTAAATTCAATCAAGCAAAAAAACATATTTCAAAAAGTGAATACAGACAAGCAATTCAAATTTATGATGAAATTCTAGAAAAATCACCTAAAAATTTTTCAACATTAAAGATGAAAGGCATCGCATTGATCAATTATGGAGATCATACAAAAGCATTAGAACAATTTTTTCAAGTATTACAATTTAAACCAGACGATCTTATTTCATTAGTCGGAATGGGAGTGGGGTTTGGGTATTTGGGAGAATATCAAGAAGCACAAAAATATTTTGAAAAAGCAAACAAAGAAAAACCTAGTAGTATAGTGATAAAAAATTACAAAGAATATGCAGATAAAGTCATTACAAAGTATCCATACATACCAACTGAAAAACCAAAAGGATTAGAAAAAGAGTACATTTCATCAATCCCACAATGGGTTAAACAGATTGCAGGATGGTGGGCTGAAGAACAATTAGAAGATTCAGAATTTATTTCAGCATTATTATATTTAATAGACAATAAAATAATCAAGATCCCTCCTACAGAAACTCAAAAAATAACAGATGAAAAAATTCCAGAATGGATAAAAAATAATGCAGGATGGTGGGCTGAAGGAATCATAGATGATGAAGCATTTGTTCAAGGAGTTCAATACATGGTGGAAAATGGAGTAATCTCCATAAACATTGAAGATACATCTGAAAAAACACAAGAAGAAATAGATCATGAATTTTATTTATTCAAAAAATACATCAGAGATATTTCAAATAATATTTCAAAAGAGAAAAGATACATTGAATTCCCAAATCCAAGTCAAGATGTAATTAAAAAATTTCTCAGAGATTATGTTAAATGGAATTTTGAAGAAGAGGTAAAAAGAGCATCAAAGAATTTTCCAGATCCAACATATGAGATTATAGATGAAACTTACATAATTTATTACAAAGTATTCATCAATGATCAACCAACAGGGTTACCTTTAGATCATGTAGGTACACTAAAAAATTCATTTTCATTTTGGGAGCAACAAGAATTAAGTACAAATAATCAAAAAGCAAAAATGAAATTTGAAATTACAAATAAAAAACATGAGGCTAATGTTTGGGTGACATGGGTTGTCAGAGACATAGGTGAAGGAGTTTTAGGACATGCACATCTTGGAAAAGGAGTAGTAGAAGTAACATTGGGGGATTATAATTGTGATGGAAGTTTCCAATTGTACGATGTGAACAGTGTTGAAACAATTATGACTCATGAGTTAGGACATTCCATAGGTTTGAAACATGTCGAACAAAAAACAAACATCATGTATCCATCATACACCCCATCATATGCATTCTGTATGCTTAGTTAGATCAGAATAATTCTCATTCTATAACATTAGAATTTAAAATTAGCTTAACCTACACACGATTAACCATAAAAAAGATAGTAGAATCAATATTAGTAAAATGCAATAATATGTAATTAATGCTCAAAAGCACCACTACTACTCCCAAATGTCCGTCATGTTTGAATAAAAAAATAGTTACAGATCAAAATACAGGCGAATTATTTTGTAGCAAATGTGGTCTAGTTATAACAGACAAAATTGCAGATACAGGTGCTGAATGGCGTTCATTTTCAAGTGATGAAGGCAATAAAGCAAGAACAGGAGCTGGAACATCAATTAGAATGCACGATATGGGACTATCTACCATTATTGGTGTAGCAAACAAAGATTCAACAGGAAAACCACTGTCTGCAAGTGTAAAAAGTTCAATTGAAAGGCTTAGAACCTGGGACAGTAGAAGTCAAGCAAATTCATCAGCTGACAGAAATTTAAGACAAGCATTAAATGAAATGGATAAACTGAAAGATAAACTTGCACTAACAGATGCAGTTATTGAAAAAGCAGCTTATATTTACAGAAAAGCAATGGAAAGAAAATTAGTTCGTGGACGTTCTATCCAAGGATTAGTTGCAGCATGTCTTTATGCATCATGTAGAAATACAGAAACACCTAGGACACTAGACGACATTTCTCAAGGAATTAACATTAGAAGAAAAGATGTTGCTAGATGCTATAGATTGTTATTCAGAGAATTAGAATTAAAGATGCCAGTAGTAGATCCAATAAAAGGGGTATCAAGAATTGCAAGTACCGCAGGATTGAGTGAAAAATGCAAGCGAAATTCAATTGAAATGCTCAAAAAAGCCAAGAAATTAGGAGGTGTTGCAGGAAAAGATCCAATGGGCATTGCAGCAGCAGCATTGTATCTATCATGTATCAGTATAGGAGAAGCAAAATCACAGAAGGATATTTCTCAAGCATCAGGAGTTACAGAAGTAACAATAAGAAATAGATGCGCAGGGTTAAGAAAAATATTAGATATTTAAAAAATTATTGTTTAGAATGTTCAAATTCTAATTTATCCCAAGGAAAAATTACATATGCATTATTTTTAGTTTTTTTAGCATAAAGTAAATTTTCAGGATAGTTTTTTCCAATTCTTGCAAATAATGTAACAAACACAAATTTTGATGAATCATCAACTGTAGGTAAAACAGTATGAAAAGTTTCTCCAGTATCATAAATATCATCTACGAATAGAGAATCAGAAGAGATATTTTTTTTATCAACAAAAATTGTTTTTATTCCCAAATGATCAGCAAGTAAACGAGAAGGTACCAAACCACCTCTGCTAAGAGTAGTTATACTTGAAAAGGTTCTAGGGAGTTTTAAGATCTTTTTTGCAAGAACACTCACCAAAGATTCAATTTCATCCCAGGTTACATTTTGTTCTAACTGCATATTCAAATGAGATGTATGGGGAATTAAGTTGTTGTGATTAGAATGTCTTTGTAGGATTTTTTTTAAGAGGTTCAACTAATTTGAGAATTTTAAAAGCCAATGAACTAAAATCTACTTCTTTTTCAGAGGACGCTAATAACACATCATCATTAGATAACGGAAAACTCATTACAATTACTTTCTCACGATAGGAAATAGAAAATTGCACTTTACCAAATTCATTATCAAATTCATGTCTCATTTTTACACGTAACGCAAGCTCCATGAACATCATTTCATCTTGTTTTTGATCTTCAAGGGAAAGTAGTCCTTTCTTCATTCCACCTGCCAAAAGATGTCCACGACTATTGATAAATCGAGCAGAACGCATTTTTGTATTTAATTTGATTATTTTTTTACAGATTTTTTCAAGTTCTTCAACATCAAGCATTAGTCTAATTAAACAAACGAACTATTTATTGCGATCTGAATTTACAGATATCTGTGACAACAAATTCCACTAAAGAAACTTCAGATTATTACAAGCATTTATCATTATTTTGGACAGATATTATGCATCTAATGGCAAGCAAACCACAAGCACTAACATCAATTGGTCCAATGCGGGCATTTACATCAAATTCAAAGAAAATATCCACAGAATTAATTGAAATTAATGAGTTATTGATGGAGTTCAATCAATATTATACAGAATATTACAAACAGCTTGCAGATACATGGGGTGTTGCTCAGAAAAAAGTGAATCAAAAATCACACAAAGTTCCACAAGATGCAGAGCAAATTGATTCGCTGAAAAGAGTTTGGCTAGATATTTTTGACAATGATTTTACAGAATTGTTTGATTCTGGAAAGTTTGGGGAAAATTATGGGAAATTAGTGTCTAAAGAACTAGAATTAACAAAGCATTGGAACAACATTACAAATGTAATTTTACAGTCAGCAAATCTACCAAGTAAAGAAGAGATTGATGAAGTTTACAAAGAAATTCATTCGTTGAAAAAAAGAGTTTCAAAATTAGAATTAGAATTAAAGAAGAAAGAGAGGATTAAAAATGCAAAGTGAAACAAATATTGATCCAAAAATAATTGAGCAAGTTTTGAAATTCAGCAAAAATGTAATTGATGCACCAAAATTAGTTTCTGCACCAGATGAAATCAGTTTAGAGGTAACACCATATGATGTAATAAAAGAAGAAGACAAAACGAGGTTACTTCATTATACTCCACTTACAGAAAAACAACACAGAACACCATTACTGATCTCATATGCATTGATAAATCGATTTCACATTCTAGACATTCATCCTGAAAAAAGTTGGGTTCGAAATTTACTTGAGCAGGGATTTGATGTATACATGTTGGATTGGGGAACGCCTACTAGTATGGACAAATATTTGGATTTTGATGATTATGTAAATGGATATCTCGATAGTTATGTCGAACATATTAAAGATGAGTCATCAGTTGAAAAAATTTCATTACAGGGGTATTGTACAGGTGCAACAATTGCAACAGCCTATACAACATTACATCCTGAAAGTGTAAAAAATTACATTGCGACGGCACCAGTAATAGATGGATGGCGAGATACCACAGTAATTAGCAATCTTGCAAAACACATGGATGTGGACAAAATGGTAGATACTATAGGAAACATGCCTCCAGAATTCATGTATTATTGTTTTTCAGTACTCAAACCATTTGAACAAGGAATCGAAAAATATGTCAATTTTTTCAAAAATATTGAAAACAAGAAATTTGTAGATAATTTCCTCAGAGTTGAAAAATGGTTAGGAGATACACCTCCCATTCCAGGAGAGTTATTCAAACAATGGATTAAAGATATTTATCAAGAAAATCTACTTGTTCAAAATAAAATGTATGTAGGAGGTCAGCGCATAGATTTGAAAAAAATAGACATGCCAGTTTTCACACAAGTAGCAGTAGGAGATCATTTAGTTTCACCTGAATGTAGTATGCCACTTCATTATGCAATAGGAAGTGACGATAAAACACTTAGAATGTATCCCACAGGACATGTAGGGATGATTGCAAGTTCATTATCACAAAAAAAAGTACTTCCAGAGCTGGGTAAATGGTTACTAGAAAGATCATAAAAAAGAAAATTAAAAAAATAATTTTCAACTAATTGTTTTTTGGAGTAAATACAGAAATCCAGGATTTTAGAATATTTCTATTTAATTCAGCAAAGGATTTTGCATTGTCATTAAAGGTTTTGATGTTTTGTTGTGTTGCATCAATAGTTGCAAGAGTGATTTGGTTTTGAATTGATGTTACCTTTATGATTTCTTCAGTAGTATCTTGAATTACTTTGATTGCAGCATCAGGAATTCTTGTGTCAATACCTGCTTTTTTTGTAAATTCTTGTTTTAGTGAAATTGTAGAATCTACAATGTTTTCATATGCTTGCAAATATTCTTGTTGCACATTTGTAATTGCTTGATGATACCGAGGTACAGAGGTTCTAATACCATTGAAGAATTTATCCATGTTTTGTTGATGTATTGAAAATAGATCTTTTGAATTTGGATTGGTTTGTTCATTCTTATTCAATTTTTCACCTCCTTAGTTTTTGATTTTTTTGCTATTGGAAAAACAATTACTTGGACTAAATCACCCTCACCTAATTTGAGAGCATTACGTTCTGCCTCAGGAATTGAAATTCTTCCATTACTTCCAATAGTTGTCTTATATGCACCCCAATTCATAAAAGATGGAAGCATTTGTCCAAGACTAAACATTGTATTCATACCTTGATTTTGCATTGAAGATACATTCTGCATTAAATCAGATTGTACTTGTTTCGTATTTTCAGAAACTTCCTTTAGAGTATCCAAAGGATTGAATGTTTGAGATGATTGATTAGTCATTAATGAACCAAAACTTTTCATAAATTCAGTCTGAGCATTTCCATTCTTTTGAATCCAATCTTTGAACATTTCTGCAGGAGTATACAGGTTTTCATTACCATTCATTGGTAACAATCGGAATTATCAGATATTTAAATGGATCGAATATTATTTTAAAAATTTCAGAATTTCAGAAACAAATGAGTGTGGATCTTGAACATATGGAGTATGACCAATTCCATCCATTCTAAAAAATTTACAGTTTTTTATAGACGAAACAAATTCGTCAGCAAATTTTACCGGAATTACAGGATCATCTGAGCCCCAAATTATCAGAGTAGGAACATCAATTGTTTGAAGTTTTTTTGTGATAACTGGGGCATTTTTTAATCCAAGGATGGTAGACATGAAGGCAAGTTTTGCATTAGGCATTTTCATTCTAGAAACAAAATCATCAGCAACTTTCTCATCAATTGCATTACCAGAAACCTCCATCATCTCAAATGCATTTTGTGCATTTTGGGAATTTGGATATAATGCTGCCATGATGTATGTATCAAGTGCAGGGGTAGATTGTTTCATAATGCCAGAAGGCGATACAAGAATAAGTTTTTCAACATCTTGAGAATTTACTGCAGTAAATTCTGCAGAAATTTGACCACCTAAGGAAGAACCAATAATTATTGGATTTTGAATTTTTAGAGTCTTGAGAAATTTTTGTAAAAAGTTAGTAAAAAAATCGATAGTATAATCAGTTAGAGGTTTTTCACTAAAACCAAATCCTATTAGATCAGGAACAATTACATGAAAATGTTTTTCAAAAAGAGGGATCACTTTAATCCATCTTTCAGCAGATGCACCCAAACCATGAACAAGAACTAGAGTTTTTTTATGATCACCTGATTCAAGATAACGGATCTTATTTCCATCAATCTGGACAAATTTTTCACTCATTCTTTTAGCTACAACTTGTTTAACTAGTTAAATTTTAATGATTTATGGCGATCTATGAAAATGAAGAGATTATAAAATGAATCATGCAAAAATAATTATCTTTTTTAACATGAACAATTGTGAAAAAATGTGATAAAGAAAAAAATTTCAAAAATACTAGTGCCAATAGATGGTTCTAAAAATTCCATACGAGGATTAGAAATAGCGATCAATATAGCCAAACAATGTGGGGCATCCATCACAGTTGCATTCTCAATTTATGCACCACCACATTCAGAATTCAAAGGTGTAGGATCAGTTGAAAAATCATTTAACAAACAATTAAAGAAAATCATAAATGATGCAAAAGCACTTACTACAAAAAATGGTGTGGCATTCAAAGAGAGAATTATGAGAGGAGATATTGGGTATAATATTGTCAAATTTGCACAAGGTAGAGAGAAATTTGATATGATCGTAATTGGTTCCAGAGGAAGAAGTTCAACTAAAGAGATATTCTTTGGAAGTGTTTCAAATTATGTAGTACATGCATCAAAGATTCCAGTATTAATTGTAAAGTGATTTTAAGATAATCCGTGTTTTTTGAAATATTTTTGATGATATTCTTCTGCATCATAAAATACAGGAGCGGGGACAATTTGAGTTACAATTGGATTTTCAAAAACATGTGAAGAATCCAAAAATTGTTTTGATTTTTCAGCAATATCTTTTTGAATATCATCATGATAAAAAATTGCAGAACGATATTGAATTCCCACATCAGGACCTTGACGATTAAGAGTTGTAGGATTGTGATTTTTCCAAAAGATATCAAGTAAGTCTTCAAATGAAATTTCATCTGGATCATATTCCACTTGAACAGCTTCGGCATGTCCTGTTTTATCAGTACATACTTCCTCATATGTTGGGTTAGGAAGATGACCTCCAATATAACCAACTTTAGTAGATGAAACTCCTTTTGTTTTACTTAAAATATCTTCAACGTGCCAAAAACATCCTGCACCAAATGTTGCTTTCAATTTAAAAGAATTTTAGCAATGCCAGATTAAAACCATATGCTAAAAATTAATTTTTAATTTATTTGACATTGGTAAATATTTCAACTACTTTTTTTGCTAAAGTCTCAATATTAGCAGTAGGTTCAGCTGAAATTAGTAATAGGATCTGAGTGATTGGAAATGGAAAGCTAACTAAAACAGCCTTATCTCGTCTTGCAGCAAGATAATTAATAGGACCCAAGCTTTCATCATATTCTTTTCTAATAGATGCCTTGGATACAAATTCCAAAAATGATTGTAATCTAGTCTCATCACCTTCATGAGGGGTTAGACCTTCTTTGAAACCACCGGCAATTAATTGTCCATCTTTGTCCACAATTCCTGCAAAACGAATTTCAGATTCATCAAGTAGTTGAGAGCATTTTTCAGTGTACAAGCTATTCTGATCAGACATGAATTAAAGGAGACGTATCAAAAATAAAAACTTAGCCTAGAGACAGAAATCACCTTAAATGACATTTCAATAAAACATAATCAATAATTTTTTCTTCTGATGCCTTTTTCATTTTCTTAATAGATTTGAATAGGATAGATTCAACATATGAGGGGTATTGTTTGAGGATGGATTTTCGTAATTCTTCTCTGTGTTCAGTATAGTAATCAGCTAATGGATCATATACAGATGAACCAATAAATCGTTCTTCAGAGAGTACAAATCCATGATTTTCAACTAGTTTAGAGATTTGTTCTACAGAATAATGTTCAGAAGACCAGGTGAATTTCAAAATTCCAAGATCAGATATAGAAGATGAATGTAAAGTTACAGGAATTGCCAAAGCTAAAAGCCCTGAATCATTTAAGACACGTTTTGATTCCAAAATGAATTCTGAAAGAGGCTTGAAGTGTTGTGCAGATTCCAATGCCAAAACTCTATCAACGGAATTATTTGCAAAAGGTAAAACAATTGAAGACGAATTTATAGATTCAATTTGCGATTGCTTTCCCAAATTTAGTTGTGAATAGTTAATGTTTACACAATTTACAGAAATATTTTTGAATTTTTTCTTCCAATAAATTGCAGGCCCAGATAATCCACTTCCAACGTCTATTATTTTTTGAGCAGATGACAATTGAGATAAATCTGCAAAATAAGAGCAAAGATTTTCTTGGGCAGAAATAGGATCACAGTTATTTTTATCCCAATATCCAAAATTGAGCATATTTCCACCAGTTGCAATTTGCATGACAGGGGACAAAGTGTTATAGAGATTCACAACATCTTTTTGATTTCGACGAAATGTCCAAAGAAAAACATCAAGAGGGTTAATAGTGACCAAGAATAATTTCAAATTTCATTGGGAACAGAGGTATTAATTTCTAGAGCCACATCCAAAAAATACTAAATTACCAACGTATTTTATTAATTTAAAAATCAATAATACTATCATGAGTGATTCAAATGTATCAAAAATCATTTTAGCAAAGTGGTCAGATAGATTTTTTGCATGGCTTGTTGATTTTGTAATAATTTCAGGGATTTCAACGATAATCATTTTTGTGATGTTTGGTACAATTGATTATAAGGTAGGAGAAGGGTTTTGGGCAGAAAATTCACAATACATTCCAACTAGCATCATATTTTTTGTATATTGGATAGTTCTCGAATATAAAACAGGTCAAAGTATTGGGAAAAAAATGATGAGCCTAAAAATTACAGATATGGAAGGAAACAATCCAAGTTTGAAAGGAGTGATTATCAGCAGTTTTGGTAAAGCATTTTTACTTCCATTTGATTTAGTATTGGGGTTGATTTTTACCAATGAGAAGCGTCAGAGAATTTTTGGAAAAGTAAGCAATACATTAATTGTTAAAATCAAAACATCAGAAGACACATCAGATATAAGATATCTCAAAGATTGATTTTGTCATATTTTCTTAAACTATTACTATGAAGAATTTAGCAACCAGATCTATTAGCAACATTAAGTCTTTTCAAAATATGCCTGAGAATAAAAAAGAATGGTGGACAGGATTAGCAAAAGAACTTCAAAAAGATATAGAATTTGATGAACAAGATATAAAATAATGACTAATCAAATTCATGTTTAAAAGGACTCAAAGAGTAACTAATAATTTTGTAAATAATATACACAAAAATTTTCACAATTGTACGTTCTTTTGACAAATTATTTTTTATATCATTACATACAATTGATTGTGATAGTAGTCAACTGAATTTAAATGTCGATATGGAAAAATATCAGACAGACAAGGATAAGTTCTTGCGTTAGGTTTCAGTAGAGTACTATCAATTTATTTTTTTGTTAGGTGGTATTTCATTTCATATATTTTATTTTTTAGAATAGATGCAATAGTATTATACATTTCAATTGTTTCTGCATCAATTAGAAGATCATTAAATAACTTCCATTGAGATTCAATCATTATTCTAGAATTCGTTTTAACAAATTTGGGATCCTTGGAAGAATAAACAGATATCTTTATTGTTCTTTCTTTAAGCAGACATTTTGTCATTAGAATCCTTAATTTTTGATCATTTTCAAGAGAATCTACAACGTTGTCTCGTACCAATCCTGGAGGCAATGTTGTGAGCTTAGCATATCCATTCCAAAAAAAGTTTTCAACTTTAGAATGAAAAAGACCATTCTTCAATGTAGTGACAGTTCCAATGTTTAATGGTCCAAGCGATAAAGATTGAGGAAACGATAAAAAGAATCGTAATTTCCACCAAGAATGCTTATGAATTCCCATTCCAAGATGTCCACCCATCATATAATTACATTTTTTAAATTCTTGTTTTCTTAAAAGTTGGACATAATTAATTGGGGAATTATTCAGTTTTAATGAACCAACGTTTCCAATTCCATTACAAATTCCTAGAGAGAAAATATCAGCATAATCTTTTTCAAAATCAAGTTTTTGTTCCAAAATTACAGAGAGTATTCCATTTTTTCTAAGATGTTCATGTAGTTCACCTAATTCGGGCTCTACTTTCAATAACATAGTCATAATGAATAATATTATTTATTAGATGATTATAAAGAATATTACAAAAATATCTTAAATTCAATCAATAATTCCAAATATTCTTAAATATTTGTTTAGGTATAATAGAATATGAAAATGGATGAGAAAGATATTCAAATATTAAAACATCTTTTAACGGATTCAAGGCAATCAGCGAGAAAACTTTCATTGAGAATGGGAGTATCAACAGTAACTATGATTTCAAGGATGAAAAAATTAGAACAAGAAAAAATTATCGAAGGGTATTCTGTTCGTCTTAATCATGAGCTTTTAGGATACGACATTACTGCAATTATTGAAATTACAACAAATCAAGGCAAAATGTTAGAAATTGAAAATGAGATTTCAAAAAAAGAAAATGTGATTGCAGTTTATGATATCACAGGAAATGCAGATACAATAGTGATTGCAAAATTCAAAGATAGAAAAGATTTGAGTGATTTTGTAAAAAAATTATCCGCGATGCCAAATATTGAAAATACCATTACCAATATTGTTCTAAATACAATCAAAGAAGATAGCAGATTGATTTAAAAAACAACATCATCTTGCTATTCGTTCCATAGTAAGAATTTTCCCAGAAACCATATCAATTTCTAAAGCAATTTCCTGATATCCAGCAGTTACAACAACTGAAGTGGTTTTTGGGTTATCAAGTGTAATAATAGAATTTAGTTCAAAATTATCATATCCATTTTCTAATAATTTTTTACGAACAATTTTGATAATATTTTCATCATTTATTTTTAAATTATAATTTTTAGATTTAAATCCTAATGAAATTAATATTATTACAATTAGACCAAACCCAATTTGAAACCAAAACATATCAACTATAGACATTCCTCAATAACCTAAATCATCCCAACAAATAGGCATTAAAATACATCTACAATCATCTCTTTTTCCACATTTTGGACAATTACAATCACATAACAATAATGAGGTATTACATCCAAGACATTTTGTGTATTCAGCATAATCCTCATTCATATTAAATTAATTATAGACGAAATGAAAAATAAATGTAAAAATTCATTTCTTTACATTTGTTTATAATTTTAATTTTTTATTCTAATTTTATCCACCAGTTGCAGCATCAAATAATGCACATTCACATTTATCCCTCTCATTACAATAAGGACATTTACAATGACAATGAGGTAATGGGTTATGACATTTTTGACAATTAGTTAATTGATCAAACAAGAGTAATGTTGTTTTTTGAGACATATTTATTCTAAGTTTGACCCTCAATTCCAGTTAATGTCAAAGTTGCCAAAACATAAGGTAATTTGCGAATTTTCCAAGTAATTTCTTCACGTAATTCATCATTTGTCTCAGCAACAATTTCTACAATAATGTCATATGCGCCAAAAGTTCCATGAGCTTCCTTGACAGATTTTATTTTACGAAGAACTTGCAATATATCAGACTCAGAACCCAAATTACAATTTATCAACACATATGCTTTCTTCATAGTCGATTTTGAGTTAAATTGTATTTTAATAATATGGGATTAAATATGAAAATATATAATTAAATTTATAGAATTATTAAATAAATGTTAATTTATTTATAATATTCACTTATATTCATTTTTCACCTTTTTAAATTAATGTCATGGGTAGTTCAATGTCCAAAACATGGAGTAGTAGTAGAAGAGTATCATTTTGAAGCATTACACAGTTTAGAATTCCACAGTAAGAAAACATGTAGTTTAAAGAAAGAGCGAACTTTTTTGTTTGAACAAATTGAATGAATTATTTGTGAAATAAAAGAAGGATTACTAGATTCAAAAAAAAATTAGAAAACAATTAGATAGAATAATGTAAATAAAAAAATGACTATAGTGGCATATTGGAATTTACCCAATCAACTATAGTCATTATATTTTTGATGTTTCCAAATTCTTCACCTTCTAAACTTACAAACAAGAGATGGTTGTTGGGTAGCGGAACAGTGATTCTCTTAATTTTATCATATGCAACAATCGCATACTTTCCATTCCCGATTTTAGGAGATAGCTTATCTCGACTATTCCAAGAATCAAGAGATCTTTTTAAAGATTCCTTTGTTTCATCTATGTTCAAATAGCTTGTAGTATTATCTCTAACGCTATTCCATAAGATATTGCCATCATGATCACAAATAATCGCAATCCTAGTACTAGGAATTTCACCCAAGATCATGTTAAGTAGTTTTTCTTCATTTTCATTAACAGTTTGTATTACAGACATTATTGTAACTAGTAATTTAAAAGAACATAACTTTGACGGATAAACAACTTTAAGAATTTTTAAAATACGTTAACAAATTAAAATTTTTTAAATTAAATAGAACAAAATCAAAAAAAATTAAAGTTCATAAGAATACAAAATTTAAGAAGACCACAAATTTAATTATTCAGGATCACAAATTTTTTCATGTAACATTATGTCATATACTATTTCATTGGGCCCCTCGATGACATCATCACATTTTTCACAGGTGTATTTCATGATTAACATACACATGCATCACTAATGAAATTTTTGTCAATCAAGTGTAAAGGTGAGATTTGAGTGAATGGTTTTATTTTAAAATCAAAACCAACCCCGCCATAGCAGCTAAAATTCCAATGAAAATTAGCGAGTTTTTTAAGGAACCAGAATAAACTAGCGCATTCATCATAAATCAACTAATATGAATTAAGAATTAAGTGTAATTTCTATAAACTAAAAATAATTTTAATTTTAAAGATAATCTTTTAACAAATTTTAAGTTTTATAATATTTCACTTTATTGACAATAAAACAAATAAAAAATGAATTGAATATTTTTGATACAAGGACCATACAATGCAGAGATTGCTCCAAAATAATTGGTGAGATAGATTTTGATGCACAAATAATACTCCCTAAATGGGGTCAGTGTTCAGAACCAATACCTCACGTTAAAGATCAAATGCCATGTTTAAGACATCATTAAATTAAAAGAATAATAAAGAAAAGTTATTGAATGTTCAAAAAATTTTAAAAATATCAAATACTTTTTAATGATTTAGACAGTTTTTTTTAAATATTTTTTTTTAATATAATCGATTATGGAAACAACATTTGTTTTGATAAGTTGTGATTTAGGTTTTGAAAAAATAGTTGTGGATGAGCTTAAAAAAATTCAAACAGTTAAAGAAACGCAAGGGACATTTGGAGCTTATGACATCATAACAAAAGTTCAAGATCAAGATAGAAATAAAATCAAAGATGTGATTACAAAAAACATTCGTAAAATTCAACATGTTCGTTCAACATTAACATTAATTACAATTCCTGAGCAGGATAAAAAATTATCATGAATGAATTATTTGAATTGTTCAGTAAGTGGTCAGGATTAAAAATTACCAACAAAGGTTGTGAAACAATTCCATTATATGTTATAAAATATGAAAACAAAAAAGTTTAGCTATTATGCAATAAGCATTTTAAAATAAAAAAATTCAGAATGTTTGCAGAAGAGGTTTTACCTATAGAAAATCCATCAGAATTTAAATGAATTAAATTTTAAACAACAATAAACATAGAAACTTAAAACCCACAATCCAACATTGATTAATAAAAAAAATACTCATCAAACATATGTTTAATTATTTTAAATTAATTAACGATAGTTTTTAGTTTTCAAAAACAAGATTTATTGTCAATTTTATTTCATTATACATATGGCAGAAGCTGGAATGGCAGCGTATGGTGCTGCGGCAGGAGTAGCAATAGCACTTGCAATAGTATTGTTTTCATTACGTGGAAAAGGACATCCGGAAGATATAGAATAGTATGAAATATGAGAATAATATATTGTATTTGTACGTGTGGTTGTAGAGATATTTCAAATGATATAGTATGTGATTTATGCAAATCAAAATTATGTGATTTTTCAATTATGAAAATGAGTGAAAAAGTATTCAAATCATTTTTAGATAAAAAGACAGAATTTATTCATTAGATTTCAATTCAATTAATTGTAAGATTTTTTTAATTATTTTATCATGTTCTGCTTCAATTTCAGTTCCCACCACGAGCAATTTATGACTATCCAACGGAAATGTAATTCTTTTAATTTTTTCATATTCAGTTAGAGAATATTTTCCAAATCCTAAGAAAGGGTACAATAATTCACGAGTGTTCCAACGTAAAATCGTGTTATGTGCAGATTTTGATAATTCCTCTGAAGGTAAATAAGATTGAACACCATTCTGCATACCACCAGTTAACAAATCACCATTACTATTATAAACAAATACACCTCTAATTTGGGTTTCAATTCCCAATACTAATGAACATAATTTTGCATAATCCATGATCTATGAAATATTTGATTTCTGTTTCAAAGTCAACGATTCTCACACCTAGGACATTTCAAACTATTTGTTTTATCTCCACAATGTCTACATCTCATATGAAATTGAACATACTCATTTTTTGATGTACTAGTGAATTTCAAAATTAATACAAAAATCAAAATTATTCCAATGACTAGTCCCACAAATAAAATTACCATAGCAACATAAGGATATACAAAATGAAATTTAATCTTCTATGCGAATAATCATTACAAATGTAAAGAAAAATTTAAAAAATTTAAAAATTTTTAAGGATCAAATATACACATAATTTAAGAAATGATTTTTAAAGCAGATTTCAAAATATTGTTAATTTAGTTCAAGTCGATGTATTTACCATATTCTTTGTAATGATTACGAATTGTTACTGTTGAAATTCCAGAAATGTCAGATATTTTTTTGAGATATGTTTTCAGATGTCAAAATGCTTTCCATATAGATTACTGCAGATGTGACACCTTCAGGATTTTTACCAGAAACTAAATCACATTTTTTCAATCTATCAAAAATTTTAATAGATTCTCTTTTTGTATTTTCAGATAATTCTAAATTGTTTGTAATTTTAAAAATTCTTTGAGATTCTATAAAAATAATATTAGATAGTATGGAAACATATTGATTGTGTGAGTCTATTAAAAACAACAAGATTAACACAGTAAGAAAATAAATTTGAAATAGAAATTCCACAAGAATGCATGAAAGAATTAGGATGTAAGAAAGGATACATTTTAGAAATAGATGTTAAAGACTCAAAGGCCATTATTAAAAAACGGCATGGTTTTGTTGGAAAATAGATATTCAATTTTAAAAAACAGTATGAGTTAAAATTAGTACAATATTTTTTAAAAAATATTTTAATACTTTACTTACGTACTTAATTATAACGAGGAAATGCTATCAATTGCAGAACAGATTGATAGAACATATTGGATTTTTATCCATTCATATCCTCGTTGTAAAACATTAAAAAAACATACAAAAACTTTTTGTAAATATTTTACATTACAAGTATTTTAAAAATGAAATACAGATTTAATTCAAAAAAAATAAAAATAAAAATAATCTCAGTCTTGTTCTGAGATAATATTTAGAGTCATGCTAGTTTTGATGTGAGGTAGTGCTCTAATTGCTTTTGTGATTACAGTTTCCAGAGATTCATAGTCTTGTGATTCAATTTTACACAAAACATCATAGAATCCAAACACAACGTCTGCTTCTTTTACTTCTGGAATGTGGCTGAGATTTCGCAACACCTCATATTCTTCACCTTTTTCAGCATGGATCACAACATAAGCTTGAGAAGAATTTTTTCCAAGCATTACATTGACAAGTTTATCTGCAGGTTTGAAGAGTTCTTCACATTCAGAGCGAGTAAGGGTCATCGTAGAATGTATTTCAGGCATTTTACGAATAGTTCCAGTTACAATTCTTTGAATTCCTGCCTCATCATCATCGGATTCAACTTTTGCCAAGATGTCATAGAGTCCAAAAGTTCCATGAGATTCAGTTACTCCATCAATTGCATTTAATGCAGATATGATATTTTTTTCAGCACCCAAATCACAATTCATCAAGACGTATGCTTTTGCCAATGGTATCACCGATTATTCTTGACCCTGAATTCCCATCAGTGTCAATGTAGAGCGAATTTTTGGAATTTTTCGAATCTTCCAGGTAATGGTTTCACGTAATGCCTCTACTTGGTTGGATTCAACTTTTGCCAAGATGTCATATGCTCCAAAGGTGCCGTGTACTTCAGTTACACCTTCAATAGATTTTAGCTCTGAGATTACTGCTTCTTCAGAACCTAGCTCACAGTTTATGAGGACATAAGCTGTTGCCATTATTGTGTGACTCCTATTTTCATAGATTCAATACAATGTTGATACATATAAGTAATAATCAAAATTTACTGAATAATTATGATATAGAATCAATTATTTCTCAATAAATGTTTAGTAAATTCATTTATTTTTTAAAAAAAGTTATCAAATTTTTAATTAAATAAATCAAAATTTAACTTAAAAAATTCAAGATAATTTTAGTCGTGTAATATGATGGATACCTAGTTTACACTAGGGAGTGATTAAAAATAAAATCATCGTACAAGTCGTGTATATTCCACTTAGATGATAGAAATGAATCATCGCGCATAGTCTCTATGTAAGTGGCTGAACCGTTATGTTGGTCTATTAGTAAAGGCTGGCTCACCACTCGCCGAAGCTTGTGATCTACACCACCTTCCTATCAACGCAGTCTTCTGCTGCCGACCTTCATCTTACGAAAGAATAACTTGTCTCGGGATGGGATTCGTGCTTAGATGCTTTCAGCACTTAGCCCAAACGGCTTAGCTGCCCGGCCTGCCTTATCAGACAACCGGTAAACCAGTGGCCACGCTGCTCTGTTCCTCTCGTACTAGGAGCAACTTCCCCTCAGTTATTCACGCTTCCATTAGGCAGAGACCGACCTGTCTCACGACGGTCTAAACCCAGCTCATGTTCCCTTTTAATAGGCGAGCAGCCTCACCCTTGGCCCCTGCTGCAGGACCAGGATAGGAAAAGCCGACATCGAGGTACCAAACCGCGGGGTCGATAGGAGCTCTCGCCCGCGACGAGCCTGTTATCCCTGGGGTAATTTTTCTGTCACCTCCGAGCCCCAATAGTGGGCATACGAAGGATCGCTAAGCCAGACTTTCGTCTATGAATTCCGTGCGTTTGGAAATCCATTCAGTCGAGTTTTTGGCTTTGCCCTCTTCAACGGATTTCTGCCCCGTTTGAACTCAACTTTGGGCCCCTTTGATATCTTTTCAAAGGGGTGCCGCCCCAGCCGAACTGCCCACCTGCACGTGTCTCCGGTCTTCACTGGATAAGTGGTACTGCAAAAAGAGTCTGGTGTTACATCGTTGCTTCATCAACATCCCGGGGAATGTTGAGCATAGCTCCCAGATACCCTGTGCAATTCTTACTATACCACAAGCACAAGCTGCAGTAAAACTCCACGGGGTCTTCTCTCCCCAATGGAAGGCGATGGACTGTTCGTCCACCTTATGTGGCTTCACCGGGTTGTAGGCGGGGACAGTGGGGCTCTCGTTGTTCCATTCATGCGCGTCGGAACTTACCCGACAAGGCATTTGGCTACCTTAAGAGAGTCAGAGTTACTCCCGGCGTTAACCGGCCCTTAGCTCGGTTGAACCCAAGTTTTAGGTACCGGCACCGGCCAGGATTCAGCGACTATACAAATCCTTTCGGACTAGCAGTCGCCTGTGTTTTTATTAAACAGTCGAAACCCCCTTGTCATTGCAACCTGCGGTCCCCATTCCTCATGAAGATCGCAGGCATCCCTTATACCTAAGCTACAGGACTAATTTGCCGAATTCCCTCGCCATACGGTATACCCGTAGCACCTTAGCTTTCTAAGCCAGCGCACCTGTGTCGGTTCTGGGTACGAACTTGCACTTTGCTAACTACACGGTCTTTCATGGTCTCCTGGATTCAAGAAAACTCCGCTAACGCGGAGCCATTCCTACCTCGGATGAGATCTCGTCATTACGACACTCCTTCATCCTCGAATAGTTAGATACAACGATAGTTGTACAACCCCTATCCGGAAGCGAACCATATAGCTCAAACGCTCCATGCAAGGTACTAGAATATTAACTAGTTTCCCATTCGGTGTACTCTGTTGAGGCACATCTTAGGATCGACTACCTCCAGGCTGATAACGCATTGCCTGGAAACCCTTGCGCTTGCGGTGGTATGGATTCTCACCATACTATGCTGTTACTGCCGCCAAGATCTGCAATAGAAATCGGTCCACAGGACGTCACCGCCCTGCTTCGACCCAATCACTACGCCAACCTACCACGAATTATCTCTTGATAATTATCTAAAGTATCGGTATTTTGCTTTAGCCCCGTCCGTTTTTGAGGCATCCCCCCTCGGCAGGTAAGTTGTTACACACTTTTTAAAGGATAGCTGCTTCTGAGCTTACCTCCCTGCTGTCTTGGCGAGAACACGCTCTTTAGCTTGACACTTAGCAAAAATTTAGGGACCTTAACTTCAGTCTGGGTTAAACCCCTTTCGGTCATGAGCCTTACGCCACATGAACCCGTGTCCTTGCTTCTTCGATGTATATCCGTTCGGAGTTTGAATGAGAGGTGAGGGATTTCTCCCCCGCGCCTCTCTATCAGTGCTCTACCGGAAACACTATCTCCACAAAGCACGCCCTGCGAGACGCTTCGGTTGGAACTAGCGAGCGCCAGTCTAGATTGGTTTTTGACCCCTATTCCCAGGTCACAACAACGATTTGCACGTCAGAACGTCTTAAGACCTCCAGCGGGCTTTCGCCCGCCTTCATCTAGCCCAGGAATAGATCGACTGGCTTCTAGCCTAGCCGCCATGACTCTACGCACTTTCACACGCTTCTCCTGATATTCTTGCGAATACTGCGAGAACTTGGTTTCCCTTCGCCTACACCTTTACAGGTTTAAGCTTGCCATGACAGTTAGCTCCTTGGCCCGTGTTTCGAGACGGAACGCATAACACTGATGATTTGAACATCAAATCTTCAACTCTATTGCTAGAATCTCCAAAATGAAAAAATCGCCTTTCATGCCATGCACGTCTGTAAGTAATAGGTTTCATGCACTTTTCGCCCCCCTTCCGGGGTACTTTTCAGCTTTCCCTCACGGTACTAGTCCACTATCGGTCTTGAGAAATATTTAGCCTCAGATGCTACTTTCACCTGTATTCATTGCCCACTACCAAGGACAACTACTCGGGTATGAATAGGACTCTTCCCACTTCGCTTAAGGGGGTATCACCCTCTTTGCCAGAACTTTTCAGATCATTTCAGCTGTGTTCCAAGATTCCATATTATCATACCAAAACACCACATCTCCCGAAGGATTCAGTTTGGGCTATTTCCTTTTCGATCGCCTCTACTTGGGAAATCTCTGTTGATTTCTTTTCCACGTGGTACTAAGATGCTTCAATTCCCACGGTTCGACTTCCAATACTAGTGTACTGGAATACACAAATGTGTAAGATTCTCATTCGGACATCTCGGGATCATAGGATGCGTGCGCCTACCCCGAGCTTATCGCAGCTTGCCACGTCCTTCATCTCTTCTCAAGCCTAGCAATCCACCTATTACCGTCTGTATAACGGTGTATTCAGCCACATATTACACGACTATGCACGACGATCATTGCAAGACTCCTGGCAGAGTCCCACTACATCCTTCATACATCACTTTCGTGATGCATTGCATCGATGAATTTGATATGAAGATTATGTACACCCGTACACTTTCCTTGTCTAAGGAGGTGATCCGACCGCAGGTTCCCCTACGGTCACCTTGTTACGACTTTTCCCTTGTCACGAACCTCAAGTTCGATAACGCCAATCAGACGTCACCTCGCTAAAAGCTCACTTCAATGAAACGACGGGCGGTGTGTGCAAGGAGCAGGGACGTATTCACCGCGCGATAATGACACGCAGTTACTAGGGATTCCATATTCGTGAGGGCGAGTTGCAGCCCTCAGTCATAACTGTGGTAATGTTTGAGGATTACCTCCTCCTTTCGGATTTGGAACCCATTGTCATTACCATTGCAGCCCGCGTGTGGCCCCAGAGTTTCGGGGCATACTGACCTGCCGTGGCCCCTTCCTTCCTCCGCATTAACTGCGGCGGTCCCGCTAATTCGCCCCACTACTCCTGAGAGTAATGGTGGCAACTAGAGGCAGGGATCTCGCTCGTTACCTGACTTAACAGGACATCTCACGGCACGAGCTGGCGACGGCCATGCACCACCTCTCAGCTTGTCTGGTAAAGTCTTCAGCTTGACCTTCATTCTGCTGTCTCTCCGGGTAAGATTTCTGGCGTTGACTCCAATTGAACCGCAGGCTTCACCCCTTGTGGTGCTCCCCCGCCAATTCCTTTAAGTTTCATACTTGCGTACGTACTTCCCAGGCGGCAAACTTAACGGCTTCCCTGCAGCACTGCATTGGCCACAAGCCAATGCATCACTGAGTTTGCATAGTTTACAGCTGGGACTACCCGGGTATCTAATCCGGTTTGCTCCCCCAGCTTTCATCCCTCACCGTCGGACGTGTTCTGGTAGACCGCCTTCGCCACAGGTGGTCATCAATAGATCAAAGGATTTTACCCCTTCCTACCGAGTACCGTCTACCTCTCCCACTCCCTAGCTCTGCAGTATTCCCGGCAGCCTGTACGTTGAGCGTACAGATTTAACCGAAAACTTACAGAGCCGGCTACGGATGCTTTAGGCCCAATAATCATCCTGACCACTTGAGGTGCTGGTTTTACCGCGGCGGCTGACACCAGAACTTGCCCACCCCTTATTCGTTAGTGTTTCTAGGACTAACAAAAGGTTCCTTTAGCAGAAACCACTCGGATTAACCTTGTCGTGCTTTCGCACATTGCAAAGTTTTCTCGCCTGCTGCGCCCCATAGGGCCTGGGTCCGTGTCTCAGTACCCATCTCCGGGCTACTCCTCTCAGAGCCCGTACCTGTAATAGTCTTGGTGGGCCATTACCTCACCAACAAACTGATAGGCCGCAGTCCCATCCTACGGCGATAAATCATTTGGAACACAAACCATTCCAGGTATAGTGTTCTATCGGGCATTATTCTCAGTTTCCCGAGGTTATTCCCGTCCATAGGTTAGGTTGACTACGCGTTACTGAGCCGTCTGCCTTGTATTGCTACAATGACTCGCATGGCTTAGTATCAATCCGATAGCAGTCAGGTCCGGCAGGATCAACCGGATTCTGAATTTTTTTCTTTTGGTCTTGATTATTGAAGTACATTTGTACTTTAATTGGAATTGACGGATGCACATAATCTTCACATCTCAGATCATGATCTTTTGATCAAGTCCTCATTTTTGTATGCGTAACTGGAGGCCCATGAATCACAAAATGGCATATTGCCACACTTCATCACAAGCGCCGCCTATTGCGTTACGTATGCAGAAGCCAACAAAGTCAGAATCCATATAAACCATGCGTGAAATTATATGTGATCGACTGAAATATTGAAAAAATTAGAATAAAGATCAAGTCATATCAGGCACAAAGAAGAATAAGTTTTTAAAAATCAATAGTTAAAATGTTACAGATATTTTTTAAGATCACTTTTGAATTATCTCTCAGAATATAAGAAAAAGACAAAAAAATCAGCCGCATTATTTACAAAATCTAAAAAACTTCACATTAATGGTGTATCACACAACATAAGATTTTTTGAACCATATCCATTTGTAGTGAAAAAATCACTGGGGAAAAATTTAGTGGATGTTGATGAAAATAAATATACAGATTATTGGATGGGACATTGGAGTTTAATTCTGGGCCATGGTTCAAAAAAAGTTAAAGAATCTCTAAAGAAACAAATTGAGAAAAGTTGGATGTATGGAACTGTAAATGAACAAACTATTTTGTTATCTGAATTAATTTCAAAAAATGTTCCAGTAGCTGAAAAAATTCGTTACGTTACATCAGGAACTGAAGCTACAATGTATGCAGTAAGACTTGCACGTTCAGCAACAGGAAAAAAAATTATTGCAAAAATTGATGGAGGATGGCATGGATATACATCTGACTTATTAAAATCAGTCAACTGGCCATTTTCAGAATCAGAGAGTAGTGGGATAATCAATGAAGAAAAAATTATTTCCATTCCTTACAATGATTTAGAGAAATCAATTTCTATTTTAAAAAAACATGCAAAAGATCTGGCAGGAGTTATTATCGAACCAGTGCTAGGTGGTGGAGGATGTATTCCGGCAACTACAGAATTTTTGAAAGGGATTCAAGAATTTGTTCATAAAAATAAATCATTATTTATTTTAGATGAAATTGTGACAGGGTTTAGATTTAGATTTGGATGTTTATACACCACAATGAAATTAAATCCAGATATTGTAACTTTAGGAAAGATTGTAGGTGGAGGAATGGCAATAGGAGTAATTTGTGGAAAAAATGAAATTATGAAGTATGCAGACACAACAGGAAAAAAGAAAATAGAACGTTCCTATGTTGGAGGAGGTACATTTTCTGCAAATCCATCATCAATGGTGACGGGACTTGCAACACTAAATCAATTAAAAACAAAAAAAACGATTTATTCAAAAATTAACAAGTTAGGGGATTTTGCAAGAAAAGAACTATCAAAAGTGTTTGATGGAAGAGTAATAGTTACAGGAAAAGGATCATTATTCATGACTCATTTTCTAAATAATGAAATTTCAGAAATTCATAATGCAACAGATGTTGCAAAATGTGACATTACACAACTTACAAAATATCATTTTAAGATGACAGCACATGATGGAATATTCTTTTTGCCAGGGAAATTAGGAGCAATATCAGATGCACATTCAAAAGAAGATATTAAAAAAATGATTTCAGCCTCACAGAATTTCTAAATTCAAATAAAATTCCAAGCCAAACTTTCATTAGCAATATCAAATCAGAACAAATATGGGATTATTTGGTTCTAAAGAGAAACCTGAAGATTTGATGTATGACGGTATGTCATTAATGGATAAAGGGCAACCAAAAGCTGCAATTGCTTTATTCAACAAGGTCCTAAAACAAGATTCAAAAAACATTGAAGCATTATACAATAAAGGTTTAGCATTAAATCAAATTAAAAAATACACAGATTCAGTTACATGTTTTGATAAATTATTAGAGATTAATCCAAATGATGCCCAGGCATTTAACAATAAAGGAATTGCAATGGCAGAGATGGGAAACATCCAGGATGCATCAGAATGTTATGATAAAGCAATTGAATCAGATCCAAAATATGCAGCATCCTATTTTAACAAAGGGGTATTACTGGATAAACTCCAAGAACATGAAGAAGCGTTAACAACGTTGGAAAAAGCTATTTCAGCTGACCCGAGAAAACCAAATGCAATGGTGTACAAAGGAATTGTTTTAGGAAAAATGAAGAGACATGAAGAAGCGTTAAATTGTTTTCAAAATATTTGTAAAAAGTATCCAAACAATCAAGATGCATTTTTTCAAAAAGGTGTCCAATTAGCAGAATTAGGGAAACATGAAAAAGCACTAGATGTATTTGATGAAATTTTAAAGAAATTCAAAGATAATGTGAATGTAATTTATGCAAAATCAAGAAGTAAAGCTGCATTGGAAATGTATCCAGAATCATTAGAATTACTTAAGCAAGCTGTTTCAAAAAACCCAAAAATAATTAGAACATGGGCAAAAGAGGAACCAATTTTTACAAAGTTACACGGAAATGATCAATTTAAAAAATTAGTAAAATTATAAAATTTTTTTACGAACTGCATCTATCCTAATAATTCCGACTTTCTTTTTCGGTCCGATTAATCTTGCTTCAAAAATTGGAACATATAATTCAGTTATTTCACGTAAAACAAATTCTTCAGAAATATCTCGAACATCAGATTCTAGAGGTTTTTTTAATTGTGATTGTAATTTTGTTAATGCAGATTCAATAGTTAATTCAGGTTTTTTGATATTGGGTTGATTTTTTTCCAATAATCGTTTAGGATAATTTTCAATTGTTTTGGAATTTACTTTAAACGGGAATTTAATTTCATTACCATGATGATCAAATGTAAGTTCATCTTCTTCTTCTACAAATACATGTTCTTCCACTTTAAGATCAATTTTATTTTTTCCACGTTTCCCAACAAACGCTTTTTTGAATCCAGATTTTGAACGAATTGGAAAGGTACCATCGGCTAAAACAATTTCACGAACATTAGAACTAACAGAAATTGAATGTGTTGCTTTTCTAAAATAATCTGCAATGTATTTTCCAGATACCATTAAAATACATTCATAGTATAATTTCAAAGAATGAATATGGATATTTTCTTTTTTTGGGCGAGATAATAGAGATTTGAATGGAGTATTTTTCTTTTGTTCAATAATTTCTAATGCATCTTCTTCTTCAAGATTTTTTCTTAAAACTGTAATTTTAACATCGTTAGATTTTTTCAAATATAATCAACATTAGAATATCACCTATAAAACAAATTCTTGTAAGAAAGAAATAATAGATTTGAAAACAGTTAGTAGACATGGGATCTGCAAAAAAAGGACATATTGAGAAACTTCTAAAAAAAGCAGATAAAGCAATTCAAGAAGGAATCAAAAGAGCTGATGAAATTTTAGATGATGCAGTAGAATTAGGAACAATGACAGCAAAACAAGCATCAAAGACAAGTAAAGATCTTCAAAATCAAGCTAAGAAAGAAAGAAAATCTTTGCAAAAAAAAGGAATGGCAAAAATTACAGAAGGATTAACAGTAGCAAAAAATGTAACGTCAAATACACATGAGGATTTAGAGACATTAAAGAGATTAGGCAAGTTACGTAAATCAAATATAATTACAGAAAAAGAATTTCAAGCAAAAAAGAAAAAAATTCTGAATAGGATTTAACATGAAAAAATCAAATATTTTTGGAGTGGATGATCAAAGGAAAGTAAATCCAAAGTGGTTTACAGATAAAACATGGATGAAAGTTCTTTCAAAAAAGATTAAAGCAAAAGATCAAGATATTTATCATGTACATTTTGAGAATGGTTCGAAAACAAAGATTCATTGGCACAACGGGAATCAAGTTTTAATTGGAGTGAAAGGGAAAGGTAGTTTAGAAATATTTAGAAAATATGGAATAAAAAAAACTGAATTTAAAATTAAAAGTGTAGAGAAAATAAATCTAAATGAAGGAGACATTGTTCACATTCCTGCAAAAACACTTCATACACATGGAGCAATTAGTAAAAAAGATTTTTCACATATTGCAATAAACATATTGCCTAGAAAAAATGCCGAATATAAAACAACATGGTATGAATCAGATTTTAAAAACAAAGTTTCTAAAATAATTTAGAAATGTCATTAAAAAGAAATGAAGAAATTAAATCGGTTCAAGGTGATGAAGACACCAAAATCAAACAGTATTTCCATCCTCACAATACATCAAATGGAATCAATTATAGTCTCGCTCAGTTTACATTAGAACCAGGAGCAAAATCAAAAATTCATAAAATAAGATCATCTGAAATTTATTATATTTTAGAAGGTAATGGAGTTTTAGAAATAAACAATGAAAAATTTCATTTGTGTAAAAATGATTCAGTATATGTTCCACCAAATTCAGAGCAATTTATTAAAAATATAGGCTCAAGTGAATTAGTTTTTTTATGTATTGTAGAGCCAGCATGGAAACAAGAAGATGAAAAAATTTTAGAATAGATTAAACTAATAACTAAAGGGCTGAAATTATTTTTATCTAATGAGAAATCATTAAAGTTTGTGAATACATATCAAGCACTCAAAATACTAAACATGGATAGTGATGCCACACAGGATGAGATTAAATCATCATATAGAAAATTAGCATTAGAATTACATCCAGATAAAAATGGTAAAAAAGATTCAGAATTTAAAAAAATAACAGAGGCATATAATATTTTAAAAAAAACTAAATCTAAAAATGTAACAAAAAATCAAATACATTCACAAAATATCAAAAATAATTTTAAGAGAAAACCTGAATGGGGTGCACCAGACGATGGAAATGTACCACAACAAGATTGGGGTAAATACACACAGACAATGGAAAAAGAAAACCCTAGTTTTTGGGAAGAATATGAAAAACAGTTTTGGGAAGATTATAATTCAAAAATGAATGTAAGTGAAAAAGATGAAGAGTATGAGAGAAAATCACCCAAAGAAGCAGAAATTTTTGTTAATGTAGATAAAAGTAAATGCATTGGATGCTGTAGTTGTGAAACAATTGCACCAAATGTTTTTGAAATAAACAAACAGAAAATGTCCAATCCAAAATCATCAGTAATTAATCAAA
Organism: Candidatus Nitrosopumilus sp.; assembly: GCA_018263505.1. GTDB lineage: Archaea > Thermoproteota > Nitrososphaeria > Nitrososphaerales > Nitrosopumilaceae > Nitrosopumilus. Next base: position 14,340 of record JAANXA010000013.1, on the reverse strand, counting down.
AAGGAGCAAGTAGAAATAAAATAATGAATGCAGCAGAGACATGCCCCACTAAAGCAATTAGAATAGAGGATTTAGAATCAAAAGAAAGTATATTCCCTTGATGGTTTAAATTTTTAGAGTGTCATACAACTCTTCAATTTCAGATTCAGAAAGATTAACAGTAGAATCAAACATACTGTGAATTGCACCAGCTGTATCATTTTTATTTCTAGGTACCAAATGGACATGAACATGAGGAACTTCTTGACCAGCATCTTTACCATTATGAATTGCAATTAAAGTAGAATTACTAATCAAGTCAACTTTAGAAACCATGGAATAAACTAACGAAAATAGATCAGAGTTTTCATCACTAGTCATATCCTGGATTTTTTGATGATGTTTTTTTGGAATCACCAGTACATGCCCTTTTGCAAGGGGAAAAGCATCAAAAAAAGATATCGATGAATTACTTTGAGCAAGTATTTTTGTAGGAATTTCACCTGAAACTATTTTACAAAAAATACAACTCATAAAAAATTAGAGGGTTTTTAAGATATTAAATCATCGATTTAGATAAAACAGTAAATAGCCATGCAAAGCATTTATCAAATTTTAATAATTACATCACCAAAAACTAATCGTTTTTTTATTAAAATTTAATTCCACATTACCAAGTTCCACCATCACCTGCATTAGGATCAAGTTTTTTTGCAGGGATGTTCCCATGTGCTTTTTTCATATGTTTTTTTAGACGTTCAGGATCATGTAAATCAGTACCACATTTTTCACATTTTGTTGTAGTTGAGGCATCACTGCCATTCTTCTTACGATTGAATAATCCCATGAATCAAGAATATTTTGAAATACATTATAAAGGATACCAAATTTTTGGTACATATGACAATAAAAAATATCACAATTTTAGGATCAGGAGTTATGGGACACGGAATTGCTCAAGTATCAGCTACTGCAGGATATAATGTAGTTCTACGTGATATCAAACAAGAATTTTTGGATAAAGCTATGGAAAAAATAAGATGGAGTTTAGATAAATTAGTATCAAAAGAAAAAATTTCCAAAGAAGAAGGAGATGTAATATTTTCAAGAATTACACCAATTGTAGATTTGAGTGAATCTGTCAAAAATGCAGAGATGGTGATAGAAGTAGTTCCAGAAATCATGGAATTAAAGAAAAAAGTATATGCTGAATTAGACAAAGCTGCAGCACCCGAAGTAATTTTTGCATCAAATACAAGTACATTGCCAATTACGGAAATTGCAAACACGACATCACGACCAGATAAATTCATAGGAATTCATTTTTTTAATCCTCCACAACTAATGAAATTGGTAGAAGTGATTCCAGGAGGAAAAACACTACAACAAGTTACGGATTTAACATTAGATTATGTAAAATCAGTTAACAAACAAGCCGTAATATGTAGAAAAGATGTACCAGGTTTTATAATCAATAGGTTATTCATTCCGTTAGTTCATGAAGCATGTTATCTCAAAGATAGAGAAAATTTAACATTAGAAGAGATTGATTCAGCATTCAAATTAAATTTAGGATTTCCAATGGGAATTTTTGAATTGGCAGACTTTACAGGAATGGATGTAATACACAAAGCAACACAAGAAATGTATCTCAGAGATAAAAAAGTAATCAAACCACATCCATTAATTGAAAAAATGTTTGATGAGAAAAAATTAGGACAAAAATCAGGAGAGGGATTTTACAAGTATTCAGATGATAAGTATGAAAGAGTTGCATTATCTGAAGAATTAGCTACAAAATGTAATCCAATTCAATTAGTGGCAAACATTCTAAATAATGCCGCATGGTTAATTTCTAATGGTGCAAGTGATGTTGAAGAGATTGAGAAGGCATCACAATTAGGATTGGGATTGAGAAAACCATTGTTTGAAACAGCCAAACAAATTGGAATTGCAAATATTGTTAATGAATTAAATAAATTAGCAAATGAAAATGGTGAATTTTATACGCCAGATCCATTACTGATTTCCATGCAATGATAAAATATGTAAAGTTTAAAAAAACTAAATCCCTAAATGTTCTTTAATCTTTGAAACATCTTCACCAATCATAGAAATTTGACTACTCAACGCCCATACAGAATTTCTAGATTGTATGTTTTGATTATTTAGATATTTTACTAAAGTAAGCAGATATTCAGAATTATTTGTTTTTTCAAGATATGTTATAATTTCGTCAATCATTTGTGGCGGTAATCCTTTGTTTAGTTTTGCAATTAACTCTTTACATTCATGATCATTTTGTATAACCATCTGATTATAGTTTAGTTCTTTTAATTAAAGAAGATTATGTAGAGATCAATTCTAAAATTTTTGCTACAGCCTCTTTAGGAGTATCTGCACCAATTATTTTTACATGTTCCCTATGATCCAAAAATCCATCAATATATGGTGTAATCGAACTAGAAAAATTCCGCATTGCCACCATTGGTTTTTTTGACATGTATGATGCACATACTTCAGATAAAGTACCAGAACCACCACCTACAATTATTACACCATCAGAAGATAACGCATTAAGAAAATCACGAGTGAATCCCATCCCAGTAGGAATTACAATATCACAGTATTCATTGGCATGATGAGCATCATCTTGAGGAATAATTCCCACAGTTAAACCATTTTCATCATGAGCACCATGAGATGCAGCTTGCATAACACCACCCAATCCACCAGTAATCAAAACAGATTCAGATTTTGCAATTTCTGCACCAATTTCATATGCAATTCTTTCATGCTCAGCAGTACAGCCATTTGTATTATGTCCAACAACTAGAATTTGTCGTTTTTTAACCACAGATAAGATAAAAAAAATGGTTTGAAATATCTTTGCTAAGAGAAAGGGATATTAGGAAATAAGAGAAATACAAAATATGGAAAAACGTTCAATGCCAGTTTGTTTTACTACAAAACAATACAAAATGATCGAAGAATTTGCTAAGAGAAATGGCATGTTAAATGCTAGTCAAGCTCTTGAAAAAATTCTAACCCAATAACCATTTTTGATATTTTTATTTTTATTTACATTTATAGAATATGTCATATCATAGATCTTCAAATGGGATTATTTAGTAAAAAACCAAAAAATTGTGCGGTATGTGACAAGGAACTAACTCACAGACACAAACCAAAAAAAGAATGGAATATCAAAGGATCATTATGCGGAGATTGTCATTTTGAAAAATCTAAAGAATACTATGAAGGAAAAGTTAGACAACCGTGCATAGAATGTAAAAAAACCCAGAAAATAACAGATCTATGGGAACCAAGATGGCAATGGGATATGGATGGATTGCTTTGCAAAAATTGTTTTGATAAAAAAGAAGAGAATTTTGGAAAGAAGAAAAATTTCTGTTCATTATGTGGTATAAAGATAGGGTTAATCAGGTATAATCCAAAAGGGGATTGGAAAATTGAAGGTCAGTTGTGTAGAAAATGCTGGGATGGTAAAAAAGCAGAGTTTGGATAAAGTGGATTTTTTTAAAAAAATCAAATGCAACGTTTGCAATAAAAAATTTTCAAAACAAGAAGAACTAATGAATCATAATGAGATCATTCACGGAAAAGATTTAGAATATGATTGTAAAAAATGTGAAAAATATTTTTCAAATATGGAAGATATGAGAACGCATTTGCAAAAAGAACATAGTTACAAAAAAGACAGATAACTAAATCGCTTTTACTGTTTTAACTACAGGAGGTCTGGATTTAGTAAATACTCTAAATCCACAAATACATTTGATCTCAGGTAATCGAGACAGTTCAGTGTTAGAAACTTCAGTTCCACATCTCAAACAAGCATATTTTACATCAAATGTTTCAACAGGAGTTTCTTCCATTTCATCAAAACTTTCTTCAACCATGTTAATCATCAAAATTTCTATAATTTAAGGATACCAAATCATGTTAAAGACAATTCAATGTACACATCATCAGGGATTTTTAATCTCATTAATTGTCTAATTGCTTTATCATCAGCATTGATATTGATAATTCTTCTATGCATTTTCATCTCCCATTTTTCATAAGTTTCAGTTCCACTTCCACAAGGAGATTTTCGAGTTGCAACATGTAGTCGTTTTACAGGCAATGGAGTAGGACCTTTAACTTTGACACCAGTTTTTTTACCAATTCCCATGATTTCCCCACATACACCATCTAACTTTGGAAGGCTAACAGAAGTGAGTTTAACACGGGCGGTTTGTGTCATAAAATCCGCCTATGGTTTGTACTCTTCAGTAATTTCCTTAACAATTCCTGCTGCAATAGTTGCACCCATATCTCTAAGGGCGAATCTACCCATCTCAGGAAATTCTTTAAAGGTTTCAATACATGTTGGTCTCACCGGTCTGATTTTGACAATTGCAGAATCACCAACTTTAAGGAATTTTGGATTTTCTTCTTCAACTGCACCTGTTGCTGGATTTATCTTTTGGAGGAATTCAGTAACAGTTGCTGCAACCTGTGTAGTGTGTGCATGCATTACTGGAGTGTATCCAGGAGCAATTGCTGTTGGGTGGTGAATAACAATAATTTGGGCTTTGAATTCTTTTGCGACATTTGGTGGTGCATCAGGAGTTCCTAACACATCACCTCTTTTGATGTCTTTCTTTTCAACACCTCTAAGATTGAAACCAATGTTGTCACCTGCTTCTGCAGATGGCATTTCAGTATGGTGAGTCTCTATAGATTTGATTTCACCAGGAGCGCCTGAAGGCATGACAACAATTTTGTCACCTGCTTTCATAGTTCCGGTTTCCACTCTACCTACAGGTACAGTACCAACACCAGTAATTGTGTAAACATCTTGAATTGGAACACGTAATGGTTTTCCAATTGGTTTTTCAGCTACTGTGAAGTCATCAAATGCTTCAAGTAAAGTTTTACCAGAATACCATGGCATGTTTTCAGTTTTCTTAACTAAATTGTCACCTTTCCATCCAGAAACTGGAATAAATGGGACATTTTCTACTTTGTAACCAACTGAACGGATTAATTTTTCACCTTTTTCTTTGGCAGTTTTGAATGCATCTTCTTTGTATTCGACAGCATCCATTTTGTTGATTGCAACAATGATTTGTCCTACACCGAGTGTTTTTAACAAGAATGCGTGCTCTCTTGCTTGACCACCTGCAGCAATTGCAGTATCGGTTTCACCTTCTTTAGCTGAAAGTACTAAAACGGCAGCATCTGCTTCAGAAGCGCCAGTAATCATGTTTTTAATAAAGTCCCTGTGTCCAGGAGCATCAATCAAAGTAAAGAAGTATTTACTTGATTCAAACTTTTGGAAAGCAAGATCAATTGTAATTCCTCTTTCTCTTTCGTCTTTAATATTATCCATTACCCATGCATACTTGAAAGTATCACCTTTTCCGGTCTTCTCGGATTCAGCTCCATGTGCTGCAATAGTTCTTTCATCTACAACTCCTAGATCCATTAAGAAATGACCCATAGTTGTGGATTTTCCATTATCAATATGTCCTGTAACAATCATGTTCAGGTGTTGTTTATCTGCCATACGACATCAGCCATCAAAGGGATTTATTACTGTTATGAATTTTTGAAAAAAAAACAACATTTATTGGAATTTTTTTAGATCAGATTTTTTCTAAAAGCACATAAATCACAGGGATGAAAATTGTAATTATGAAAATTACAGTTTCAATAATAAAAGCAGATGTCGGTGGAATTGGAGGACATACAAAGCCAAGCGATGCATTAATTCAAGCAATTCGAGATACAGTTGAAAATTCTTCAGATCTGTTAATTGATTATTACATTGGGTATTGTGGGGATGATACACATATTGTAATGTCCCATACTCACGGTGTAAACAATGAAAAAATTCACAAAATGGCATGGGATGCATTCATGGCAGGTACTAAAGTTGCAAAGGAAGAAGGATTGTATGGTGCAGGTCAAGATTTGTTAAAAGATTCATTTTCAGGAAATGTAAAAGGTATGGGTCCAGGGGTTGCAGAAATGGAATTTGAAGAAAGACCAAATGAAGCATTTACAGTTTTTGCAGCAGATAAAACAGAACCAGGTGCATTCAACTACCCAATTTACAGAATGTTTGTAGATGCATTAAGCAATACAGGATTAATTGTTAACAGAAATCTTGCAGATGGTGTAATCATGAATATTATGGATGTTGAAGAAGGTAAAGTTGCAGCATTAGAATTATGGAAAGATAAACCAACAATTGAGGCAGCATTAATGTATCCAGGTAGATATGTAGTTGATACAGTTACTACAAAAGATGGAGAGCCTATTCTTGCAGCATCAACAGACAGATTACACAATATTGCAGGAACTTATGTCGGAAAAGATGACCCAATATGCATGGTAAGAACACAAAAGTTGTTTCCAGCAACTGAAGAAGTTGGAAGTGTGTTTAACAATCCACATTATGTTGCAGGAAACACAAGAGGAAGTCACAACATGCCACTGATGCCAGTAAAACTAAACTCTGCGGCAACAATCAATTTCTGTATACCAATTGTTGAATCATTGGTATTTAGCATGCATAATGGAAAATTCACAGGCCCATTTGATGGATTTTCAACTCCAGATTGGGATTATGTAAGAGAGATTGCAACAAAGAAAGCTATTGCGATTAGAAGTCAAGGGTTTATTCATCCAGCAACACTTGTACCTTCAGAATTAGAATATGCTGAAGGATACAAAGCAAGAATGAGTGTCTTAGAAGAAAAAATGAAACCAATCGAAGGTAGTATTTCTAGTGGTGAAAAGAAAGAAAATTATGAAGATCCGGATTGAGTATTTTCAAATTAAATATTTTTAAGAAATAGTTAAATCAAAAAAGCACATATCTAAATTACACCATGAATGTGTTTCAGATTCTTTTTGATTGGAAAACATACATCATTACAGCCTTAGCAATAATCTCATTTTCAAATTTCATGGTGATTTTGTTTGGACAAACAATTCCAGGAATCATCATATCATTTTTTAGAATAGCTGGAGAATATGTCATTTTAGGCTCTGTGTTTGTATTTGCATTAGCATGGCTTCTTAAAGCAAAACCACATAATCGTCCAAAACAGTACTCAATTGTGGTTTTTGATGTATATGGAAAACAAACATCATTAGATGGAATTAGAACAGAATTCAAAACACATGATGTGACATGGAGTTTTATGAAACAATACAAAAAGATGTATCCGTTGTATAATTTTGCAATGGTATCTGAAACACATAGTTCAGATAAACCAACCATTTTCAAATATATTTAAAATTGAAAAAACGCTGAAACAAAGTCAACAAGATCAAATAAAAAAATCAAATTCATACTTTTATTCAGGAATAAACAAAGAATTAGAATGGAATTTGCAATTCTCTCTGACGCATTTGATAAAATGGAGTCAACCAGGAAAAGATTAGAATTAACACAGTTTTTAGTAGAATTATTTGAAAAAACACCAAATGAAGTGATTTCAAAGATTGTGTATTTACTGCAAGGTAAGATAAGACCAGATTTTGAAGGAATAGAGTTAGGGGTTGCAGAAAAACTTGCAATTAGAGCAATTTCAAAGTCATCAGGGATTCCAATTAAAAAAATTAATGAAATATATCAAAGAGAAGGTGATTTAGGACATGCAGCATCAATAATTTTAGAACAAAAAACACAAACAACATTCATGGTAGAAGACATTACAGTTGAAAGAGTCTATGAAACATTGTTAAAAATTGCAAATTTGGAGGGAATGCGCTCCCAAGATATGAAAATGAAATACATTTCAAGTCTTCTTAATGATGCAAGTCCAATAGAAGGGAAATTCATTTTAAAAATTTTGTTAGGTACATTGAGACTAGGAGTTGCAGAAAATACAGTTATGGATGCATTGGCAATCACGTTTACAAAAAACAAAGAGAACAGAAAATTCTTACAACACGCATATAATGTTTCAAGTGACTTAGGGAAAGTTGCAGAAAAAATTTCCATTGAAGGGATAAGAGGAATTAAAGAATTTGAAATAATTTTGTTTAATCCAATCAGACCTATGTTAGCAGATAGAATAAAGAGTGAAGAAGAAGCAGTAATTAAATTTGGAAAAGAATTTGCAGCAGAATACAAATTGGATGGAGAAAGAGTACAGATTCACATAGAAGGTGATAAAATAGTTTTATTTTCAAGAAGCCTCGAAAATATATCTAGTTACTATCCAGATATAATAGAAAAAATTCCAAAAGTAATTCAAGCTGAAAATGTAATTTTAGAAGCTGAGGCAGTTGCAATAAACGAAAACACTGGAGAGTTTTTGCCATTTCAAGAATTGATGCATAGAAGAAGGAAATACAAAATTGAAAAAGCAGTTACACAATATCCAATCACAATAAATTTTTTCGATATTTTGTTTTGTAATGGAAACAGTTGTTTAGAAATGAATTACAAAGAAAGAAGAAAGAAATTAGAAAAAATTGTCAAAGAAAATGAATTTGCAAAACACATTCCAATGATAATTGTAAAAAATGAAAATGATATTACAGAATTTTTGGAAAATAGTATCAATGAAGGAAGTGAGGGGTTAATGTTGAAAATGTTAGATAAACCATATCAAGCAGGTTCTAGAGGTAGTCATTGGTTAAAATTAAAAAGAGAGTATCAAAATGAGTTAGGAGATAGTTTAGACCTAGTAGTTATTGGAGGATATTTTGGAAAAGGTAGAAGGACTGGAAATTATGGGACATTATTACTTGCAACATATGATGAAGATGAAGATACATTCACAAGTATTTGTAAAGTAGGTACAGGATTTACAGATGAAAGTCTAGATCAATTATATCAAATTCTTAATTCAAAAGTTACAATCAAAAAAAATCCCAGGATAGATACAGAGATGGAAGCAGATGTATGGTTTGAACCAGAACTAGTGATTGAAGTTGTAGCATCAGAAATTACAATCAGTCCAATTCACAAAGCTGCAAAAAATAAAATCAGAAAGGATACAGGTCTTGCTTTACGATTTCCAAAATTTACAGGGAAGATCAGGATAGAAAAAACAGTAGAAAATGCATCAACTAATGAAGAAATCATTACATTGTATCAAGGTCAAAAAAAGGTTGCACATAACAAAAGTTTGATGTAGATATACTCAAAAAATGCTAAAGTCATAAAGGATTTAAATTACCTGAGATTGATCGACTTTTTGTTATGTATAGTGGAGAGCTTGAAGTTCAAGCAAAAAGAAAGGCCATAGCAGTTTTACAAGATGAAATCAATAGAATTCTAAACGCATCAAGAGAACTTGCAACACTTCCTGATCTCATGATGAAAAAAGAAAAAACTGGGATCAAAAATGCATTAGAACAAATTTCATCTATCGAAGAAGAAGTTGAAAATCTCAGAAGAAAGATTACACGTGAAGTAGCTGATGTTGGAGGATTGATCATGAACAGAGAAAATCTTCTAAATACCGCATACACAATGGATGAAATTGCAGGTTACATTACAGGAATTTCTTTCAAACTATCAAATGTGAAACCGGCAACTCTGAAAAGTGCAAAACTTGACAAAGACATCACAGAGTTAATCAGTTTAGTAGTAGATCAAGTTTACAAACTAAATGAGATCATCAGAAGTTTGAATACAAATACTGCAAGTGCAATTGAGTTAGCGCAAGAAACACAAACAATTGAAAGGGAGATAGATAACAAATACAGACAAGCAACATTAAAACTTCTTTCAGAAGTAACAAACACAAAAGAATTGATGTTGATCAAAGATGTCATCGAAGGAATTGAAGAGATGGCAGATAAATGTCAAAGAGTTTCAGATTCTTTCATACTACTAGCATTGAGCCTATAACAAAAAAATCTAATTTTTACTTTATTTTTAGTATCAAAATATTCCTATAAAGAATTCATATACGTTTAATGTTTAAAAATAATAATGAAAAGTGAATTAATTGAAAATAGAATAATTGTTTGGAGTATAGAAGATTCTCGAAAACTTTTCAGTCAAGGGTATTATGGAAAACCTATAGGGATTCCAAAACCAAAGGTAGAAGAAATTGATGTCCCGTTAATATTGGATTTAATAGAAGGGTTGTATCTTTTAGAAAATAAAAAAATAACAATTACAAAACAAAAACACAAAATGACAATTGAACAAATAATTGAAATTTGTAAAAAAGAAGTTCATGAATTTGATAAAAAATATCTAGTTTACAAAAATTTTAGAGACAAAGGGTACATAATTAATCCCGGAATAAAATTTGGATGTGATTTTGCAGTTTATGAAAAGGGGCCAGGGATTGATCATGCACCATTTTTGATTCAAGTGTATAATAGAACTGAATCAATAACTGCAACAGGAGTAGTTCTTGCAGGAAGATTAGCTACAACAGTAAGAAAACAATTCATTCTAGCAATTCCAAAAGGAAAAGACCATGTAGATTTTCTTGCCTTAGATTGGTGGAAAGCTTAAACAGATTTTATGTGTCCAGCAATTTTATCATATATTTCAAAAAGATCTTTTGAAATACCAAAGGCAATATGATTATCCCATTTACCTCTTATTCGAACTGCACTATCAGTAGGTTCAACATAGATAGTAGCATCTTTAATTGATTGTTTTGCAATCATCTCGTTTAATTCAACATCTTCATTGAGTTTAACGGACAATTTGCCAGGTCCATCCCATTCAACTTTAACAATAGATTTTGTTCCAAAATGTCCTTGAGTAGTTAGTTTTGTTTTAGCAACGAAATTTTTAACATCCCAAAGAAAAGGGTCTACTCTAACAATGAAATGTGCTTGAAATCTATCTTGTGCGCCCCAAGGCAGTGGATTTGGATCTTGCATGATTATCCCTTTTGAATAATTTGAATTACGTCGATATTAGAATTTTTTACAATAAGAGTACCACGATTAGTTACCATTCTTGGGGTTTGAGCAAAATATCTACTATAATAATCACCTTTTTCAACATCATCAGTTCCAATTTCATTGGATTCAGAAGATATGCCAATTTCATTTAACATAGAACCAAATTTTTCAGGCCATGTCTGATAAACAAATGTATCAGATTCGGTATCATGCATTAATAGTCATCAATAAAGCCCACAAATAAAGATATCAAGGAAAAAAACCACATAGATCAATCGAATTAAATATTGCACAAGTGGGGGTAATTTTGTTATGCTAAAATTTCAAGGAAAAACGGCATTAATTACAGGTAGTGGTACAGGTATTGGAAAAGCAATCGCTACAAAATTTGTTGATAAAGGAGCAAGTGTGATTATACTTGGAAGACGAAAAGAGCCTTTACAAGAAGCTGCTAAAGGATTGGAAGAAATTATTTCTAAAAACAATAGCGGTGCATCAGTTAGAATTTTTGCAGGGGTGGATGTTGCAGATGAATCAGCAATGACTGGAATGTTTGATTCATTAAAAAATGACAATATCAATGTAGATTACATAATTAACAATGCAGGAGTTTCAGGACCTGTCACATGTTTTGCAAATGCACCTCTTGAAGAATTCAAAAGTACAATAGGAATTCATCTCACAGGTACTTTTTGGGGCTCAGTTCAAGCACTAAAAGTAATGAAAGAAGGGGGTAAAATTATCACAATTTCAACATTCTTTACAGAAGAAAGACCATTAGAACAAAGACCATATAGATTTAGAAGTCCATATACTGCCTCACAAGGTGCAAAAAATAGACTAGCTGAGGCAATGTCATGGGAATTAACAAATAAAGGAATAATTTCAATTGCAACAAATCCGGGTCCTGTACATTCAGATAGGATTTACAAAACAGTTTATCCAAAAGCTGCATCAGAATTTATGAGAGTTAGTGGATTTGAAGATTTAGTTCCAACAGAGGTAAGTGAAGCAAGTAAAGAGTTACTTCCATTGTTAGGAGAAGATGAAAATGTTATCAAAGAAGGAATAACAAAAGCTGCTACAAAATTAGCAAATGGAAAAGATGTTTCAAAACTAACTGAGACATTTACAAATCTATTAAACAAAATACAAACAATTGCTGAAAAAGTTCAAAATAATACATCACATATGATTGCAAATCAAGAATTTTTATCACAAGACCAAGTTTCAGAATCAGTTCTGAATTTGTGTGATGATCAAATTGCAAGAATTCTAAATGGAAAAGTAATTCCAGGGGATAGAGTATTTTATCCAGTTAAACCACATATTGGTACTGCAACACCGGGAGTACATCAACCAGATTTTTCAGGAAAATCAATTGTATTTACAATTGATGCAACTGATAAAACAGATGCAGAAAGAGTTGAATTTTTAGCATCACATATTGAAAAAAATGGAGGTAAAGTTGCATGTTTCATTTCACAGTCAACACCCACAGAACTTCAAGAATACATCAGTGGAAAATTCCATTCCCACATAGTAGATATTAAAAATCCTGAAGAAGTTCAAAGATGGTTAAATACAGCAAATACGAACTTAGGAAAAATTCTTGCTGTAATCCACATCACAGGAAAACTTCCAGAGATTTCAAAATTAACTGAATTAAACAGAGCAGGATGGGAAGAGTTAACTGAGAAATTTATCTCAACACCAGCAACAGTTGCCCAAAGGGCACTAGAACAATTTGTACCAGGAGGAAAAGATGATCCACGACTATACAAAGATGCAAAAGGTGCAATAATGATAATTGGTCCAGATTTACCAATTGGAAGAAAAGTTACAGGTACTCAAAGAGCACAGGTAGAGGTATTCAGAGGGGCATTAAGACCATTTACAACAACAGTTAATCAAGAACTAAGTGATGTTTTAAAATCACAAATCAGAATGTTTACAATATTTCCAGGAACGGTTGCAGGAGGAGAACCAAAGAATGAGAATATTTCAAATGCATTAAATTTCCTAGTATCAGATAGTTCTAATTCATCATCAGAAGTAACATTCTGTGTAGATGAATCAAGATAGAAATTGAAAAAGTTTTCAGAATTCAGAGTAGGAGAATCATTTTTTTCTACATGTAGTATTTCAAATAAAGAATTAGAAGAATATCTAAATTTTTCCAGAGTAAGAAATGCATTTTTGGAAGAAAAACAAAAAGGAAAACAAAAACTAGTTTCAGGAAGAGCAATTTTATCAAGAATGGAGGGAGAATTTACAAGATTAAGTCAGATGTATGGAAATGAGATAATTTTTCTTGGAACAGATGGTGATTCAGAATGGGAAAATAGGAATACTCGCTTTCTTAAACCACTATACACTGATCAAGTATTAAAATTAAAATTTACAGTTTCAGAAAAAAAAGAAATTGATGAAGAATTTGGTAAGATTGGAATAGATTATGAAGGAACCAATCAAGAAGGAGAGCAAATTGTAATTTCAAAGAAAAACATCTATAGAATAAAAAAAGAACCACCACGTTAAATTATTAAAATAAATACAGAGAGGCCGACCAGTCCCCTCCGCTCGTTAGATCAATAGATCCAATGAACAATTTACATTACAAAATTTGTATAAAAAGACATGTAAAGTATTATGCCTAAAAGCCAAACAAACCAGAAGTGTCAGAAAAAGAATCTATGAATAATTTTACAGCTGCAATCAAAATAACACCTGAAACTAGAATTTGTAAATATCTTTCTTTAATATCAAGAGATAAACGTGCACCAACTAATCCACCAAAGAAAGAACCTATTGCTAACAATCCTGCTTGAAGAAAATCAGGATGTCCCAAAATACTATGAGCAATCACTCCAGATAAAGATGCAAATAATAAAATCAACTGAGACGTAGGAGCTGCTCTTTTCATAGTCATTCCCATTCCAACAACCATCAAAGGGACAAAAATAATTCCACCACCAATTCCGAAAAATGAAGAAACGATACCTGCAAAAAAACTTGCACCTATTGCAAAAATTATCATTTGTTTTGAAAATGTTTTTTCTTTAGATTCTAATTTTTTTCTAAGAAAAATATAAGCTGAAGACAGTACCAAAATAATTCCAAATAAGATTTTAAAAATTTCAGAAGAGACATCAGATGAAAAAACAGCACCTAAAATAGTTCCAGGAACACTCAACAATCCGAGTTTCAATCCTAATGAAAATTCAATTCTTTTTTGTTTAGAATAAGATGCAGTAGATGCAATAGCATTACTTAATGCTGCAAAAAGACTATTACTAGCAGCCACAGAAGGGGAAAATCCCAAAAAAGTCAAAATAGGAACTACAATAATTCCACCACCAAGACCTATCATAGATCCCAATATGCCAGCTGCAAATCCTAAAGGAATCAACCAAATTTGATCAAACATTGCAATCGCCAATCAAA
>JAANXA010000012.1 GCA_018263505.1 Candidatus Nitrosopumilus sp. | reverse complement strand
ATTTGGCTGGGTAATGATAATAATTTCAAATCATTTAAGACAGAAAAAGGGTGGAGTGGTGAAAAGACACCACAAGGGGTAATCATATTTACATCAACAAAATCACTTGAACCACAAGAAACAGTAAAATTTGGAATTAAGACAAATGAAAAGAATTCTGGAGTTAATTGGAAGGCACTAAACAAAAAAAATGAACAAATGGATATTGGGAAAGTACTTTCACAAAAAATTCCTCAAATAGAAACTAATCAAGTAATCAATCAAAATTCAAATGGAGGTATCAAACATGAATCAATATTTAAAATCATTCCAGAAAAACCTAATGTTGGTTCATCAATTAGAATTGTAGGTGAAAAATTTGGAGTACATCAGGAATTTGATTTTTATATAAATACAAACAAAATTGGCAGTTTTGTAACAGATGACAAAGGTCATTTTATTACTACTATGAACATTCCAAAAGAACAAGAAGCAGGAAGAGTAGATTTCAAAATCAAAGATAAAACAGAAAATGAAAGGAAAATCAGTATCAGACTAGGAGAAAAAGAAAATAGAATTCCAGAGATAGAAAATTTAAGATTGACAGTATCAGGAATTCCAGACAAAGTTCAAAGAGGAGACAGATTTGAAATATACGGAACAGGAAATCCAAATAGTGGAATCATAATAAAATTAACAGATTATAACAATAAAATTATCAACTCAAATACTTCAGAAATAAATTCAAAAGGGTTATGGGGATCAGAAATAATCAACATTCCATTAGATGTACCATTTGGAAAATACAGTATAACAATTTCAGATGGTAAAAACAATATTTTAAAAAGTTGGAATATGGAAAATGAGAAAATGATTTTGATAGAACCTATAAAATCCATGTTTGACCCAGGTGAGAAAATTCAATTTAGTGGAAAAGCGATTCCAAATTCTCAATTAGAATTAATTTTAGAAGACCCATTCGAGAATGAAATGATATCAAAAATCATAGATGTGAATGAATTAGGAGACGTGAAATTTGAATATCAATCAAAAGAAAATGTAGATATTGAAGGCACATGGAAAATGACTGCCATTCAAAATGAAGAAAAAGAATACATATTTGTAGGGTATGGGGAACCTCTTTCAATTCCAACAACAATAGAATTTGATAAATTAAATTACAAATCTACAGATACTGCATCTATTTCATTTACAGGGATCAAATCGGATGTTTTATCAATTATTATCATAGGGCCTTCAGGAAACATAAAAGAAGAAATTTTAATTAATTTGGGTATAGATGGAAAAGAAGAATACAAATTAGATTTAACTGGATATAGTACAGGAATTCATAATTTAGTGATTAAAAAATCAGGAAATGAAACAGTTGAAATATTTACAGTAGGATTACAAACAGGTTCTGGAGAAATAGAGGTCAATACAACAAAAAAAGAATATGTACAAGGAGAATCAATCATACTTATCGGTAAAGCAAATCCAAATTCTATTTTAAAGGCAATTTTAGTTAATCCTGAGGGAAAAGAGATTAAAGAAATTGAGTTGCCAACAGACAAAAAAGGAACATTTACTGAAAAATCATTAAGAATTCCATCTGAAGGAAAATCAGGAATATGGAAGATTAATCTCAAAAGTGGTGAAAATAGAACATCTATAGATATCAATGTTGAAACAATTCAAAAAAGAGGGATAACAGTATCTGTGGATGAAGGAATTAAACTAGATCATATTGGAGATAGTATTAAAATTTTAATTGAAGGTGCAACTCCAAAATCAGTTATTCATATTGAAATCATGTCAATTGACGGAGAAATAATAGACAAAACATTAAGTTGTAAAACCACAACAGATTCAAATTGTGAAATACCATGGTTAATCCCCAAAGAAATCAAACTTGGGACATATATTATAAAAGTGACAAACAATTTAGATATTGCAGAAACTACATTTGAAATAGATTAAATGTTAAACAATTTTATTTTACCAAACAATTCAACATCACATGAATCTTAAAGAAAAAATTGCAGATTATCCAAATTTTCCAAAAAAAGGAATTTTATTTAGAGATTTTAGCCCTATTTTAAAAGATCCTTCATCATTATCTATGGTTACAGATGAATTTTCAAAACATTTTCATCCAAAAGACATAGATGTTTTTGCAGGAATCGAATCAAGAGGATTCATTCTTGCAAGTATCCTAGCATCCAGATATAATAAAGGAATGATAATGATAAGAAAAGCAGGGAAGTTACCAGGAAAAACAACAAAATTAGCATACACAATTGAATATGGAAAAGATACAATTGAAATTCAAAAAGACATAATTAAAGAAGGCGAAAAAGTTCTCATTTGTGATGATTTACTTGCAACTGGAGGTACTGCAAAAGCATCTGCAAAATTGATTGAAAAAATTGGAGGAGAAATTACAGGATTTGCATTTATTATCGAATTAACAGAATTGAATGGAATAAAAGGAATAAGCAAATACAATTGTAAATCATTGGTGAAATATTAATGGGAAAAGATGTAGAGATAGGAATCTTTGGAGGGACAGGAATCTATGATTCAGGATTACTCAAAGATTCTCAAAAAATTGATATGGACACACCATATGGAAAACCATCAGATACAATAACAGTTGGAACTTTCAAAGGAAGGAAAATTGCTTTTCTTCCCAGACATGGGGGAAAACATTCAATTCCACCACATAAAATTAATTTTAAAGCAAATATTTGGGCATTCAAAGAATTAGGAATTACAAGAATTATTGCACCATCAGCAGTTGGAAGTTTAAAAGAAGAATGTGAACCAGGTCATTTTGCATTACCTACACAATTTTTAGATTTTACAAAATCAAGAGAGGGAACATTTTCAGATAACAACAAAGTAATACACATTTCAGTAGCAGATCCATTTTGCCCAGAATTGCAAACATCAATTCTGGATACTACAAATAATCAAGATTTGAAAATGCATAAAGATTGCACATACGTATGCATTGAAGGTCCACGATTTTCAACAAAAGCAGAATCAAAATTTTTTAGAACAACTGGCGCAGATATTATTGGAATGACTCTTGTTCCAGAATGCCAACTGGCAAGAGAAGCACAGATGTGTTATGCATCCATTTCAACAATTACAGATTATGATGTTTGGGCAGATAAACCAGTTACTGCAAAAGAAGTGTTAGAAACATTATCAAAAAATGTAGAAAAAACGAAAAAAGTCCTTACAGAATTAATTGATAAAATTCCTAAAACCAGAAATTGTTCTTGCGCAAAGGCATTAGAAGAAGCAGAATTCTAATCATCAACAAAAGATTCTTTTTTGAGTCCTTCAGGCACAGTCAAATCACCTCGAAGTAAATTACTTTGTAAAGTCATAATTATCTCATCAATATCATATCCCAATTTCTTTAGTTCTTTTTCAGTAGCATCAGAAATTTTTGCGCCAATATTTTGTCCCCCAACCCTGCCAAATGCAATTGCAGTAAAACGAAAATCGTTTTCATCAAGAGTGAATTTTCCAGTAATTTTTGCAGCCATTTGACTGCCATGAATATTATTTATGTGAACTTTTAATTCCATTTTAGAAACTAAATTTCTACAGACTTGTTAATATTTTCATCAATCAAAAAGCTCCAATGTTTTTCATCTTCAATTTTAAAATCATTTATTTTTAATGAAATTACTTGCTCATCCAAACACTCATGTTTGATTTCTCCATTTTCTTTTAATTTAACTAATTTCCATTTGTATTTTCCTTGTTGTAATTTACAAACACTAACTCCCCATTTTGCATCTGCATCAATTTTAGGCATCCCTACAAGATCAGCTAATTCTTCAATTCCAAGTTGTTTTTCTTCACAAAAACGCTTCTTACAAACACCACATCTCCACACATCAATTGAACCAATTGTTCTTTCATCTATGTTAATATTTACTACACCAAAATAGACAGGTTGATGTTTACAAGAATCGGTATCTACATTCAATGATGTATGCCTATTTTTGCATTATTTAGTTCTTGCATCCTCATAGGGTTTTTCTAAAAAGACACCAATACTATCAACTACTTTATTTCTTTTAAATTCAGTATTTTCACGTTCGCACATTCGTCTATACATATTAACTGCAGTAAATCTAGGATGCATTGCTTCAAATTCAGTTTCAGATACATCAATGAATGCACCCAAAGTCATTAATTCAGAAGATGCTTTTTTTGCCTCAGTTAAAGTGATGTTTAATCTATCTGCAATTACATTTCCAGACATTTTCCCATTACAAGTTACAAGTAGATACACTTTAGCATTAATAGGATCTAGTTTAAGTTCTGAAATAAGATTCTGTTCTATTTGAGCATAATCCATACTTGTGAAATAGAATTTTATACAATAAAATGTTCTCTAACCAGATTTTTTTACCAGTAATTTTTTAGAGATTTTCAAAGAAAATCCCATTAAAATAAAATGAATCAACATTCCAATAATTACTCCAGTTGTCAAATCATCAAAAATCATCCAAGTGATGACAAATACAATAAGTGAAGGGATCGAAATAATAACAGCAATAATTGTTCCTCTCATCACAATTTCTTTAATTGAAAATTTTGATTTTTTGTCATTTGGCATTAATCAAAACATGATAAATGATAATAAAAGTCAAAGAGACTTTATATTTGGTGGAACAGAATTTTCACTGTTTGGCAAGTTATAAAGGAACATACTCAAATGAACAGTCATTAAATTTCATCATCCCAATAATCGTTATTTTATTTTTAGGAATTGTCTATATTATGACACAAAGAGCAGATTCAGGTTTTGTTAATTTTATTTTGATTGGTGCTGCAGCAATAACTATGTTTTATTGGGTTAAAGTTCTAAAGAAAATGGCAAAAGAACAAAAACCACAATACACACAAGCAAGAGAACAAGAAGTAAAGAATTGGGTATATGATCTTATTAAAAATGAAGGAGAATTTGTGTTCGTAGCTGAAGTTCCAGGTCCTGAAGATAAAATTGCAGTTAGACTAGTGGATGGAATATTATATGTACGCGGAACAATGGGGTTTTCAAAAGAGATTCCAATTGAAGGTGCAAATGATATGCAAATTTTTGATTTTAAATATAGAAATGGTGTACTAACACTAAGAATAAAATAATCAAAGACTTTTTGCTAATTCTAATTTTTGTGGCAAATATTTATCAGTAATATTAGTAAGACCATATTTTGAAAAAGCCTCCAATTCTGCTTTTCTTTTTAATCTCAAAAATACATCCAATTCTTTTTTCCAAATACCATCTTGATATCTGGGATCTTTTTGTAAGTCATAACATCTCTTGATATCAGATTCAGTCATTGGAATTGTAGGCAGTTTATATTTTTCAATATCAGTTGCCCAAACACCAACCCATTTTGCATCAGGAACTGTCAGTTCTCTTAGATGTGCAGCATTTGCTGAACCAGATTTAATTACCATTGCAATGTGCTCTCCATACACATCACCATCTGTTAAAACAATTACAGGCAATTTCATTTCATCATGAAGTCTTTTCAATAAAGTTCTAGTTGAACGGGGTGCCTGACCACCAGTGTTGATGATAATAGATTTAAATTTTTTATCAACTTGTTCCTCAACGAATCGAGTGAAAAGACCACCTTTTTCAATTGCAATAACAATTTCTGCACTTGTATCTACCAATTCAGCAGTAGTCAAACTAGGACCTATAGAATAACCATCAGGGTGATTTGCTAAATTCATAGTTTTCCCCTCATATCCAGGAATAGTGTATTCAATATTCAAATCACCAAAAATTGAACTTCTTTCTTCAGGGAAAATATGAAAATCTTCTCTAGGCTTAGAAGTCACTGCCTCTAAATCTACAATAATGTTATCAGATTCAGATTGATCTTCAAATTCTACTGCAAATGCTTGGGAGGAATAATAGACATCTCTTAATGTAGATGATTTCTTTTCATTAGTTAATCGATTTGCAAAAAATGCTAGCCACATTAATTGTGTGAATGATCTTAATTGTGCAGAGTTTCGAGAACTTCTCAAAGCAGCATTATTTCCTAAAATGTATTGTCGAAGTTTTTTATCATATACAATATTACTTACAGATCTACTAGGAATAGAGAATTTTGGGAATTGTCCATTGTCTAAATCATCATAAATTTTTGCACCATGACTTTTTAACATTTCAAGAATATTCTTTTGTTTATCATCAGCTTTCTTACTTCGTGCTTTAGATTTAGAATCTTTTTTTGCTTTACTTGTTGCCAATTTCTTTTTCCTCCTTTACAGCTTTTTTAGTTTCAGTTTCAATTTCAGTTTCAAGCATTTTCTTATAATTAGGTTCTTTTTTCTTTCCAGCTAATTCAGTACAAAATTCTGCAATCATTGGAATATATTTTGCGTAGAGATTAGCTCTCTTTTTTGCTGCCTCTGCTTGACCACGTTTAGACATAAATGAAGATAACTTTCTTGATAAGAATTGCAAAGCCAATCTTAATTCTCTCTCTATTTCTTGTCTATCAGCAACATTTTCTTTTCCAGCAGTTTTGTAAGGAATTCTTGTAGAACAGATATGTGAAACAATTATGAAAGGTGGTTCACCTTTTACTTTGTATCTTCCCCAATCAGTATCATTTACTACTTTGATTACTACATCACTACCTTCATCATAAAGTAGTGGGATTCTATTTGCATAACGGTATACATGTGGACCACCAGTTTTGATGTCACCACCATAAGCTATTCCCATCTCAATTATGAATGGGAAACCAGAATAAGCAGAAGCTGGACGTTGAACTACAGCAACAAAATCAGGGTTAAAGAATTTCTTGATTCCTTTTTCCAGAGGTTCTGCGCCTAATGGAGCCAAACAACTGGAATCAGGAGCCATAAAATCATCAAATTTCTGAAGTGAATCACTTAGATTGACAAGTTCTTGATTTGTCAGAGTTCCCATTCTTTTTTCAGGCTTTAATTTTGCAAACTCTGCAAATTTTACTGCAGTTGTAGGACCAACTCGTTGAAATCTTTTAGTTAAAAAGGTAGTTAATGGTTCACCTTGAACAGTATTTGTTAGTTGTTTGTAATATTGACTTTCAGGATCCATATCCATTGATTTAGATTGAGAATCACCAAAATCCCAATAAAATAATTTTTTATTTGGCATATCAATGTCTTCAATTCTAATTTTGTTTAGTTTTTCAAAATCCATTTTTAAAAATGACATTAAAGCAATTACAACTCGAACTTGGCGTGGAAGATTTTTCCATTTCTTCTTTGCCTTATCCATGATAGAAGTAAAACTAAGATTCTTTTTTGACAATCCTAAATCTTTTCTAACTTTTTCAATCATTGCATCATCAATTGTAGGTATTTCAAATTGAGATTCAACAATCATTCTTCTAATTCGTTCTACATCAATTCCATGAGGGTGTGGTTTAATGATTGTTGGAGGTGCAGGAATATTTTTTACAAATCTTGGGTGACTAAATTTTTGTCCTTTTGGATCATCAAAAGTTATCGAAGCATACGGAGTAATCAAAGATGTTTCATAAACATAATCTCTAATTTTATTTCCAGCTTTAGAATAATCGCCTTCTAAACAAATACTTACACTCAGTCCTTTTTTTGCAACTTCTTTTGTAATATGTTTAACAATTACAGGTTTATTTTTCTGAATATCTAACAATATTTCAAATTGATTTTGAATTTTTGCATCAGATGAACTTTTTACAATTACAGGTTTATTTGTTGTAATCTGTCCATATAAAATTGCCATAGTGGCACCAAGTCCAAACATTCCTCTAGCTTGTTTAAGACCAAATTTCGAACCATAAAGAACAGTTCCAAATGCTAAAGGAATATGTTCAGCATCAATTCCGGGGCCATTGTCCTTTACAGTCAAAATATAGGGTTTAGGATCTGATTTATCAGGATCAACAGCCTTGATTGTTAAATGAACATCAGGTAAGATACCTTTTTGATCACAGGCATCCAATGCATTTTCAACAAATTCTCTAACTGCAGTATATAATGAACGAGTGGGATTACTAAATCCAGCTAAATCACGGTTACTGTAAAAAAATTCACTAGGCGAAATTTGATTAAATTTTTCTTTAATAGAAGACATCTTGATCTTCCCATAATTGCATTTTTTCTTGTTTTGTTCTTCTATTGGCAGCTTCTAATTTATCATAAACTGCACCATGCATACCACCACTAGAAATTGAAGATATTGCATCAACAGTTAATCTTAATTTACTAGCATCACCAATTATTGAAACAGTTTTTCCATAAACTGAAATATGTGTACTAGTTAGATTTTCCATATTTTTTCTTGCCCTTCCGCTTTCTCCAATAATTCTCCCTTTTATCCTTTCAATATTTGAATTAGATTTTCCAGCAAATTCTCTAAGATCAATAACATGTAATGTATTTTCACCTTTTAATAACATCATAGCATTTTCAGGAGAAAATCCTCTACCAATGGCAGTAACAATTTCCATTGCCTTGAAAGGTTGAATTTTTTCAAGATCACCAATAGATTTTATGATGACTTCACCAGTTTGACCATCAATATCCAAAGAAACGTGACAAGATTGTTCGATTTTTTGTTTTACATTACCAGATTTTCCAATCAAAACAGCAATTCGATCATTAGGAATTCGAATTAATTTTTCAAAACTCATTTTATTATTTCCTCAAATAATATATCTGGATCTTCAACTAAAATGCCTCTTTTGTTAAAGAATTTTGTAATGTTACTAATATCTCTTTTAAGAAATTCATCAGAATTTGGATGTCTAATATCAACAGCAGAACCTAAATCAAAAACTATCAATCCATCAATTGTTTTAAAAATATTGTATTCAGAAAAATCACCATGAACTAATTTTGCTTTATGGTACATATCTTTTAAAATTGAAATTGATTGTTCATAATCATTTTCATCTACTTCAGAATTCAATAATTGATTTGAAGGAGAACCGTCATTGCCCACAAAATCCATGACAAGTACATTATTCGTTACATTACGAGGATTTGGAACAGGGATTCCAGCCTCATAACATTGGGTCAAATTACGAAATTCTTTTTTTGCCCACAAATAGACTAAATTTTTAGTTCCTTTTTTAACATGAGTAAATCTTGGATCACCAGAAATGTATGGTTCGCGTTTTTTAAAATTAGAAGTACTAACTAAATAAATTTTCAAAGCAACATTGATATTATTTTCATCAACACCCCAAAAAAGAACAGATTCCTTACCTGCACTCACAGCCCCATTAACATAAGCAATAATATGATCTGTAATCATTTTGTATAAAGTCATTACAGTAGGTTTATCTAAAACTTCATTGACAACCTTGCCTTTTTTAAAACCATCTTCCAAATATTTTCTTTTAGATTTTGAATTTAGTTTATTATCGATTTTAGATTCTAGTTTTCTACTAAGAATATCAGTCATCACATAACATTCCATACACTACATAAAATGAATTACCATGTAAATAAAAAAAATCATCATCATTTAACTATACATTACATTTTAAAAACAATAAGAAAAGGTATTCCTGAAATTATTTTTATACCATTTTCATTTCCAATTCCAAGTTCTACAGATAAAGAAATAGTTTCTTCTCCAACCATATTAATTATTGAAGACGTTTTTAACAAAGATTTTGCCTCTTCTTTTTCAACAAATTTTTCTCCATAATAGCTTTCAGATATATTCATAGTTAATTCATCTTGCACAATTTTTTTCCCCAATAATTTTGCATCACAAATATTGAGAGTAGTGTTGTTTTGATAGTTACTTACACGAACAGAAAATGGCATTATGCATATTTGCCTTTCAAGGTAGATTTTGCTCCACAAGCTTCACAAATTAAAAATGAAATTCTATTTTCTTTTAGAATTTTTGTATCAGGACTTTTACAGGTTGGACATTCAAGGTAATCTTTTACATAAATTTGAAATAATCGAGTAAAGTCATCAGGCGCTCTTCGTCCTACAAACATTGCCTTATCTCCAAGTCTTTCAGCAGGAACTGCAAATTCTTTTGAAAGATATTGTAATACTTTATCGGGATCTCTTCGTAATTTTTTTGGAAATTCAGAGAAATTGCGTAAAAATGTCTTTTGCCCCTCCCACATCACATCCACGATAGGCAGTTCAAATCGTTCAGAAGTATCTTTATTTGGATCACCTAATTTATCTTCAATTCGTTTGAGTAATTTTTCATAATCTGTTTTAGTCACTAAAAAATGATGTATGGGAGACCCTATATTGGTTTTGAAAAATAGAAGTCTTGTGGATATTTTTTAGATTATTCTTTTGGCATTGCACCAATTCTAAATACATTAGTTCCACATTCTGGACATGTACCTTTTACAGCAGGACGTCCATTCTTTAGTTTAGTTTCTTTGGGATCTTTTATGTCCCTTTTTTCTCTGCATTTTACGCAATATGCTTGAACCATTCTAAAAAATGTCAAACGTAGTGATATTTAGGAAGAGGATGTGAAAAATAATTAACTATAGACTGGATGTGAATTGAATTTTTTTGATATTCATAAATAAAAATTCTAAAAAATTTTAAAGATTTAAGAGATTTTTTTAGAAATATGTTAAAAAAATAATATATTGTATTTCAAATACAAATAATCACATATTTTTAGAAAGATTACCAATTATAAACATCCTAATTATAATGATAAATAATGGCATCAAAAAAAGGAATAATTGTTACAATAAGTATTTTAGCAGTTATTACAGGTGCAAGTTTTCTAATATGGACAATTCCAGAAAACAACGAAACAACTTTTGTCGTATCAAATTATGATGAATATATTGATGGAGTCAAAAACATTCATGAAATTTTAGAAGAATCAATAAATATTGAATATCAAAATCTGTTAAATGGAGAAATAAGTCCAAATGATTATAATGCAATAGCTGATGTCACAACATCACAAATAACTTCTCAGATTAGTGAATTTATAACTTCAAAGCCACCTGAAAAATGGCAAGATAGTTATATCAATTACATGAATGCAATGAAGAAATTTAATGCATATGTTGGAGAAACTAAAGTATTATCAGATTTGATTGAAAAAGGTAGTACACAAGAAGAATTAGATGAAACCATACAAAAAATAGAATCATTAAAAGAAGAATTCAAAGAATTCATACAAATTTCAGATCAAACAAGACCAAACTAGCCTCAAAAAATGATTATACTAATTACAAAAGTGGGGAATCATTAAAAAGTAATAATGTTCTAAAAGTAGGGTGTCACATCAAACAGGTAAAGTTGAAAAAGATGTCAATGCATCTACAGCTAACAAATTACTTGTAATTTGTGTCGATAGAGATAATGATGTAGGAGAGAAGACGGGGATCACAACACCTGTGATTGGAAGAGACAAATGTATTGAAGCAGCACAAAGATTAGCATTAGAAGATCCAGAAGATGCAGATTCAAATTCAATTTTTGCAGCAATTAAAACATATGAAGATTTAATCAGTAAAGGGTATCAAGTTGAAGTAGTCACGGTAGCAGGAGTTGAAGATAGAGGAGTTCAAGCAGATGAAAAAATTCTTTCAGAAACAAAAAAAGTATTAGAAATTTTTTCTGCTAATGGTGCAGTTATTGTTTCAGATGGAGAGGATGATGAAAGTGTGATTCCAGTAATTCAAAATGTGTTACCAGTAGTATCAGTTCAACGTGTTGTAATGAAAGTTAGTAGAAGTGTAGAATATTCTTATGCAGTTTTTGGAAAATATCTTAAAATGATTGCATATGATTCAAAATATTCAAAATTCTTTTTAGGTGTACCAGGAATTCTTTTGTTAATTGGAGGAATTGCGACAGTATTTGGATATACTGCAGAAATTTTTGCAGTACTAGTGAGTATATTAGGTGGTGCATTTTTGATTAGAGCATTTGATATTGATAGAGTATGGTCAAGTTGGTCAAAACCAACACCCATGGGTTTTATCAGAATGTTTACTATGGTTGCAGGGGTTTTACTAATTCTTTCATCAGTACCAGCTGGAATAGGTTCAATTGATTCAGAATTGATTCAATCAGATGAGCAATTAATAATGAAAATTTCTGATAAAGTTGTGATTGGACAATTTGTTGCAGGGGTTTTACCAATTTTATGGATAGGTATAGGGGCAATATTTGTTGGAACATTACTTAGTAATTGGATTGGAGGAATTCCTAGACAAATAAGTGATATTTTAAGAATAATTGTGTTAGGAGCGTTATATCCAACAATTATACAATTTACAAATATTATGATTTTTGATGATAACTCACTTACTTTAATCCCTCCACTTTTAGGAGGGTTGGCAGCTACTCTGATTTCGGCCACAATTCTCTTTAAAAAATATAGAAAAAACAAAGAACAAGAGATGGTTTCAGATTAGAATTGTTGTAAAATATTAAAATTATTCAAAAAACACTGATATCATCTGCATGAAATCAATAATTACAGGTGTTTAAAAATTAGTAAAATTAAAGACATAATTTTTCAAATTTCAGGAATTTACAAAATTTATGGAAAAAAATTAGAAAATGAAATTAAAAGAGGGGACATTCCAAATCATGTAGCATTAATTTTAGATGGAAATAGAAGATGGGCAAAAATGCATCTAACAGTAGCAAAAAAAGGACATCACAAAGGAGCAGATGCAGTAGAGAATCTTCTTGATTGGTGTGAAGAATTTAATATTAAAATTGTTACATTATACGCACTTTCAGCAGAGAATTTAGACAGAGATGATAATGAATTAGAACATCTGTATGAATTAATTCAAATGAGACTTGAAAAGCTGTACAAAGATCCAAGGATTCACAGATGTAAAATGAGAGTGACAGGAATAGGGAGAATAGAGTCACTACCTGATTCAATTAAAGAAATTTTAAAAAAATTAGACGATGCTACAAAAAATTATGATAATCATTTTTTGAATATAGCATTAGCATATGGAGGACAAAATGAATTAGTAGACGCAATAAAAAAAATAGGGAAAAAGATCAAAGATGGATCATTAAATATTGATGAAATAAGCAAAAAAGAAATTGAATCAAATCTATACACATCATATTTACCGCAATCATCTCCAGATATGATTTTACGAACATCAGGAGAAAAAAGACTGAGTGGTTTTTTAATGTGGCAAAGTGTTTACAGTGAATTGGTGTTTATGGATATTTTTTGGCCAGAATTTAGAAAGATTGATTTGATGAGAGCAATTAGAACATTTCAAATAAGAAAGAGGAGATTGGGAAAATGATCAAAGAAACATCTGCAGGAATCGTATTATTTAGAAAAGAAAATTCAAATAATTTATTTTTATTATTACATTATCCATCTGGACATTGGGATTTTGTTAAAGGAAAAATGGAAAAAAATGAATCAACTCACGAAACAGCAATTAGAGAAACAAAAGAAGAAACAGGTATTACAAAATTTACATTTTTAGAAAATTTTGAGGAATGGATTGAATATAATTTTCAATGGAAAGGAGAATTGGTTCAAAAAAAAGTAGTATTTTTCTTAGCAGAAACAAAGACCAAAGAAGTAGAAATTTCACATGAACATCTTAATTACAAATGGGTAGACTACAAAGATGCAATGGAAAAGACTACATTTGATAATGCAAAAACAGTTTTAACAAAAGCACAGATGTTACTTTCTTAAACTCTGAAAATGTAGTTCTTTTGCTACATTGATGGGTGTTTTTGAATTCAAAATAGTCCTTCCAACAATTAAATAATTTGTTCCAGATAAAATTACGTCGTTTGCATTTCCACCTTGCGTGCCAACACCAGGAGAAAAAATACTCAGATTTTTCCCCGCTTTTTTAGAACAATATTGAATAATCTTTGGAAATGTTGCACCAACTACAATTCCATCAACTTTTGCAGTTAATGCCCAATCAAGAAATAATTGATATAATTGTTGTTTCTTTTTCATTTTTATTTCCAGGTCATATGATAATTTTGCTTCAGGTGCACTCATATGACATAAAGTGATCACACCTTTTTGGTTTTGATGGGCAGACTTTACTAAATTTCTTAGACTATCTAATCCCATTATTGGATTTGCAATTACTGCATCAAATCCTAAATCCCACAAATTTTCGGTGGTTACACGGTTGGTATTTCCAATATCATTCAATTTGATATCAGCAATAGTTTGTAATCCATATTTGTGAGCAGTTTTAGTAATTTTCATAATTTCTTTTCTTCCCAGGGGCAAAAGTAAATGGAAATTCAATTTAATCGCACATAGGTATGGGTGTAATTTTTTAATATTTTGAATAGTTTTATTTTCTAAATTTTTTACAGAAATATCATAATCATTTGCAAGAATCACAGTACCATTAGTTTTTGCGATCTTAGATAATCTAGTTTTGAAGGTGACCATAATCAACTAAAGGATGGGTCTCTTTTAATTTTATAATTTTAATATATGAATATCCATGTTCAGATGGATTTTCTACAAAGGTAGGATCAATTCCATTAGTAGAAGAGAATTTTAGAAATGGTTTATTTGGATCGTCATTTAATACAACATGACAATAATAGGAAGTTCCTTCATCATTAAAATTCATAAAAACTCCAAGAAGCCATTTCTCATTATAAGGAAATAAGAACAAAGGAAATGGAATTTCATCAAAACCCCAAGTAAGTTTTGCAAGACTAGATACATCTTCTAATTCAATTGGTTGATACCTATCAAGAGTTCCATTTCCAGGTTTCAAAGTTTTTGGAAGTGATTTTATTCGAATTATTGGAGAATAAAGCTTACTAGAATCAGAAGTAGTATCAACAATTTCGGATTCTTCTTTTCCTCCTTTTAAGCCATAACACAAATAATGACCATTATGATCTAGAGGTGTATAATAGACAATTGGTTTTTCTTTTAAGATATCCATCTGTACAGATAAAATTTTCTGACCATTATGATCATGTAAAAAAGAAACACGTGGTGCACGCTCTAATGCACATACGAGCCTAGAAAATTCTAAAGTTGAATTAACTTGAACATACCGTGGTAATTTATCATTAGATGAGTTTTGTAATTTATCCACGGAAATTTCCAACACATTATCAAATTAAACTTATCCAAAATAATAGAGCCTAAATTCTTCTATCAACAACATCATTAACTGCTGGACCAGTTCCAATA
Organism: Candidatus Nitrosopumilus sp.; assembly: GCA_018263505.1. Classification (GTDB taxonomy): domain Archaea; phylum Thermoproteota; class Nitrososphaeria; order Nitrososphaerales; family Nitrosopumilaceae; genus Nitrosopumilus. The sequence goes on along the minus strand of JAANXA010000012.1, from coordinate 45,224 downwards.
ATTGTTACAGGCAAATTTAATTCATCTTCAATATTTTTGATAAATGATTTTGCATCTCCAGATAGTTCATCATACAAAGTTTTCCCTGCACAGTCAGAGAATAAAACATCTAGTTTCGTTATAGAGATTTGTGTTGCACCATTAAGCATAATTGCACGCCTAGCTAAATCAAAATCAAAATCTGCAGCACGTCTCTGACGACCAGTAACAGTACCAAATTCAGACCATCCTTTTTTCTCAGCCTCATCTAATGAAAGTTCTTTATCAAGGGGCCCAGTACCTACACGAGTAACATATGATTTGAAGACAATAATTACTTCATCTACTTTAGTTGGTCCTATTCCAACATCAGCACAAATTCCAGATGCAGTTACATCTTTTGAGGTAACAAATGGATAAGTTCCATGCCATAAAGATAGAAAAGTTCCCTGTGTGCCCTCAATTAGGACATTTTCATTTGCATCAATTGCAGAATTAATTTCTTGAGGAACATCTGTAATTAAAGAAGATAAGGAATCAAAATCTTTGGCTAAATTTAAAATTCTCATAGCTCTATCAGCATTTGCAGGACCGGTACCAGAACCTGTACTTCCAATTTTCTCTTTTAACTCACCTTTTGAGTCACGAATAAGATGCGTTTCCTCAATTATTCCACAATGTTTGTCAATAAAAGAACGTCCAGATACATCAAAATCTTCAATTTCTTTTTTTAGAACTTCTGGATTAATTACAACACCAGGCCCAATCATCACCTTTGCATCTTTATTTAGAAATCCACTAGGCAACATTCGAACTTTGTAAACTTTATCACCATCTCGAATAGTATGTCCAGCATTAGGACCTGCACCACCACGAACTATAATTTTAGGATCATCTTTAATTGCCAAATAGGAAATGATTTTACCTTTTCCTTCATCTCCAAAAAAGCCTCCAACAACAACAGTTGATGTCATGATGTTAAATGTTATCTCGTTTATTTAAGCTAAAGTATTTTCATATGATTTTATATCTAACATGAAATTTTTAAGATCTATGGTTGGAGAAAATTTTGCTGGGAATATCATTGTAAATTTAGCCAATCTTCCAGATTTTCTAAGAAATCCAATTTTGAAAAAAAGAATGATGGAATTTTTTTCATTATCAAAACCAGATCAAGATGAAGTTATCAATAACGCATTAGAAGCTGGACCAACAATACCGTTTCCAAATTTTGCAAAGTTGTTTAAAACATGGCTAAAAATTTTAGCATCTCTTTCAGAAGAACAAAGAGAAGGATTATTTTTAGCTTATATTATTGAAATTTCGCGTAACCCTCAAAAACTTATTTTATTCAATTTAGATGGGATTTTAGAAATATTTTTGACATTAGAAGAAAACGAAAAAGAAATCATCTCAAATACAATAAAGAAAATCATAAATGAATTAAATGAAGAACAAAAAAGAAGAGTGTTAGTAATAGTTCCAGATAATGCTAAAAAACATTTGAAGTTTTAATTATTAGTAGGCTCATCAGGTATTCTATTATCTTCATTGGTATAATCAATGACTTCCCCTTCAGGAGACAAAACGCCTACAAAGATTTTTTCATGTTTTTTTAGTAATTTTCTATGATCAAGCATAGACATATCGAGTTTCATTTCATTCATTACCATTATTTGGTACTCTTTCCATTCAGCCCAACATTTGTTACAAGTAGGGTATTTTTCAGCAACAATTCCAAGTTTTTCAGTATCAGGGATTGGATTTTTGCATTTTGTACAAGTTCTGCCCATAAAAAATTACAACAGCAAACTCTTTTTATCTTTTTTTGAATGCTAAAATCTAATATCAATTATGATTTGGTTGTTAAAAGATGGCAATGGGATTTATGATGAATAATATTAATAATATCATCAAAAAGAGTTATTTCTTCTATGGATAATTTTGGATAGTCTACAATTAACAAATCGATCTTATTTTCTTTAACATAATCAATAACCCAATGAGAAATATTTTCAGTTAATGCCAATTTTGTCTTAATTGGAATACCTTGTTTCTTAGCAACTCCTTTCCAGTTTTCTAATTCTTCTTTTAGTTTTGCAATCTGATTTTGTGTTGTTTTTTTATCTGACTTTGTTTCAAAAAAGTAAAATTTTGGCGGAGTTTTATACATACATTCTATCACAGTCAATTCTGAATCAAATTTTTTAGCCATTTCAAGGCCAAGTTCAAAGGATTTTTTGGTATGTGTTGGGGTAATAATTGCAACAGCTACTTTGCGAAAGGGCATATTAGGAGTTCACAACAATTGTAAATTAATACTATCCTATTTCTACCCGTCTAAATTGAGAATGCTGAATCACAATTTCAGCCATTTCTAATGCATAAAAAAATCAAAACAGCTAATGTTTGTCAATATTTTGAATGTAAAGCAATAATAATTATTAGAGATGTAGTGGGACATGAAGATCAAATGTCCAAAGTGTAAAGAGGATGCTGAATTAACAATGGATTACTCATCTGTAAAATGTGGAACTTGTGATTTAGACATGAGTTATGGTGAATATATTAAATTTGTAGCACATAATGAATCGAAATATTCAGATATTTTAGGTGATTATACAGGGAGTACAGAGGGTCAAACAGCAGGTTCACTAGATGAATGGGATTAACAAAAGAGTGAAATCATTCATCAGATTAAAATAATTAGCTCGGCACAATACTAACCATACTTGGAATTTTTGTTAGAGAATATACTCAACTTGGTAGGATTTTTGGTGGGATTTGCAATTGGAATAATGTCATTAATTGGATTTAGAAATACAGGCAGTCCAACATTATTTAGATTAACATTAGCATTTTTTTCAATAAGTTTTGGTTTTTTTATAATTTGGGTAGGATACATGGCAGAAGATTTTATGTTAAAATCAGGAAGTATAGAGAGGTGGATTCAGACATTAGGAATAATTATTCAAACAATAGGTTACTTTTTCATTGCATTTTCACATAGCATAAAATCATTTTTTCCAAAATCAAGTTACTTTAGATCCATAGGGATTTTTCCTTTATTTTTAGTGTCATCTATTCAATTAGAACATATTTTCAGATCAGTTTCATTTATTCTATTAGCATATGGTGCTATTGAAACAATGCTATCATATTTTCAAAATAAAAACAAAGGTGCAATTTCAGTATCAATAGGATTGTCATTTTTAGCATTTGGAGAATTTTTAGGATGGTATTCCTTTGTATTTCCAGAATCAGTTCTATACCCAGTTTCAATGATAATTAAGATTGCAGGATTAATAGCATTATTCATTCCAGTAAGCAAAATACCCTTAACCAAGATAAAATTTGACCAAGACTTTGAATGATTCCAAAATAGGCATAAAAATTAAAAAAAGTGAAAATTGGTCAAATTCTTTTATCTTTTTAGTATATTGGATAAATTCAATGCCCTATCATAGAAATTTTAGGGAAGATCAATTATCAAATGGCCGAATATAGAACACAGATGAAGATTATCGGAGATATTTTATCAACAACCAGAGATGACCTTCAAGATGAAGATGGGGCAACAGTTACTTATCTAATTAGAAAAGCAAACATTTCACATTCTAGAATTTCAAATCTTCTAAAAACACTAGTGTCTCAAGGTCTTTTAGAAAGAATAGAATCACAGGGATCAAATAAATATAAAATTAGTCAAAACGGAAGAGAATTTCTACAAGCATATTATTCTTTTACAAATTTTGCAGATAATTTTGGATTAAGTATTTAATTATCGGTTTCCTCAAAATCATCCTCAAAATCATCCTCAAAATCATCCTCAAAATCATTATTTTCAAAATCTGAAGAATATTGAAACATGTTAACAAACAATTAAACACAGTCATTAAAAATGTATACAAAAATAAATGATAATAAAAAATGTAAGTGATGTTGAAAGTAAATTGCGATGAAAAAGGAATTGCAAAAGTAATAGAAAAAATTAATCAAGGAGGAATAATAATTTTTCCGACTGATACAGTTTATGGAATAGGGTGTAATCCATTCAATGAAAAGGCAGTGAAGAAGATTTATGAAATAAAATCAAGAGATGTTTCAAAACCATTTCCTGTTTTAGTATATTCAAAAGAAATTGCAGAACGAATTGCATTATTTGATGAATTTACAAAAAGAATTGTAGAAAAATTTTGGCCAGGTCCATTAACTTTGATTTTAAAATTAATTGATAATGATTTGAAAAAATCACTGAATCTAAATGAAAAAATTGCAATTAGAGTTCCAAATAATAAATGCACATTAGAAGTATTAAAAAAATGTAATTTTCTAGTAGGTACTAGTGCAAATATTTCAAATGAATCAGCATTTACAAATCCTGAAAAATGTTCAAAAAATATACAAAATTACGATATTTTTTTGGATGGGGGAGAAATTAAAGACGGTGTTGAATCAACAATCATAGAAATTGAAAAAAAACAAGTAAAAATTATCAGAGAAGGGTATTTGACAAAGGATGAGATTTTAAAAATATGAATTTGATAATAACATGTCCAAGACATCTCGAACCGGAAACAGAAGAAGAATTAAAAGATATTTTAGAAAAATTTGGAGATTCTGAACCAGAAATAAAAATTACAAGCATGTCAGGGATTCTAACTGCTCAAACAATATTAGAACCAATTCAAATTGTAAGAAAAATCAAAGAAATGATTTTAGATGAACCATGGAGTGTCAGATATTGTTCACGTATTATCCCAATTCAAAAAGTCGTTGAAACACAAATTGAGAAAATAAATGAACATATTTCAGAAATGTCTAAACAGATTTCAGAAGATGAAAAATATAGAATTTCAATAGAAAAAAGAAATTCAAATATTTCAAGTAAAGAAATTATCACAAAAATTGCAAATCAAATTAAAAATAAAGTATCACTAGAATATCCAGATAAAGTGATTCTAATTGAAATTTTAGGCAATAAAACAGGTATTTCTATTTTAAAAAAATCTGATGTATTAAGTATTGAAAAGACGAAACGTAGTTTATCAGAATAAAATTGATGCTTTTTCAACTAAAATATCTTCCAAAGGAGTTTTTGAATAAACAGAATCAAGTTCTTTTTTTGTAATTTTAAAATATTTTGTTAGAAACAAATCATAGTTTTTTGAAAACATGATTACAGATTCAGAAGATAGTTCAGAATAAAGGGATTCTAATATTTTTTTATTTCCAATTGCAATTAAGATAAAATTTTTTTTAGGTTTAATTCCAACAATTGAAATTGCATTAGATATTTGTGTGGTTAATGCAAATCGCATTAAAATATCAGTTTCCAATTTGTTAGAAAGTAAAATGTCATTTTTCTCAGAAGTGATAGATAAAAATAGAATTTTTTTCAAATGTGAACTATTCATAATAAAATTTCTGGAAATAGCTTGTAACTGAATTTTGGGATATTTTTTTCTTAGATGATCAATAAATTTTACATCAATTGTTTGTTTGCCTTTAATTTCAATAATTTGGATTTGTTTTTTCATTATTTTGTAATTTAGTTTTTTTGGTGATCCACCATGAATTACGGGTATTATACTAACATGATCATTATTTTTTATCAAAGTATTTTTTCCATCCATCGCAGATGAATCAACACCATTTATTGCAATCAAAATATTTTGAGCATCCAATTTAGGGTAATTTTCAGGAATTAACTTTAGCAACACATCAATTAACTCAGATATAGTAATTTCAGAGATATCAATATCTAATTCATTTTTTAGAAAAGATTTTTTTGCACCACCAACAAATTTTACTTTAATCATTTCAAACCAATGTAAAAAATTAGAACTAATATTTTAAATATTATTCAGTTTCTTTTTCAACAGTTTCAGATACTTCTGAAGTAGAAGAATTATCCATTACAATTACAGAATCATCCTCTTCAGAAGATGTTAAGGTTTCAGAAGAATTATCAACGATTTCAATATCTTGTTCAGTCTCTGAAATTGAACGTGAAGCCTCAATTCTATCTTGTTTAGTTTTTTCTTCACGGATCTCTTTTTTGATAAATTTTGTAATATAACCAGCAATTTCATTTTTCAGACCTTTTGAACGTATTATAGAAATTTGATTCAAAGCCTTTTTGTTATCAGCAAAATCTACGCCAAATTTTGATTTGTGTTCATCTAAGACCTGATATGAAAGACGTTTTATTCTATCCACGAATGAACTAGAAAATAGGGTGTTTTATACCTATATTCCTAAAAATGTAATTGAATTTTTTTCCAATATAGACGACATATCATCAAAGGTTTTTCCAAGAATTTTTGAGGCACAAAAAATTACACTAGGAATAAAACTGATTTGTCCAGATTTCATTTCAAAACATCTAGAAAAACGTACAGGACCATCAGTTTCAACAAGAATTTTTGATTCATCAGTTTTAGAAAGTAAAGTTTGTTTGTCATTGGCATAAATTGTTACAGGTCCAAAAGATACAAAAAATCCCATATCCATAGCTTTTTGAAGTTGTTTCTTATTTCCATCAAACCAATGAAGTAATGCATGTTTTGTTTCATAAGAAGTCATGATTTCAAATACATCATCAAGACTTTTTCGGGAATGAATTGAAACAGGTTTATCAAATTTTTCTGCTAGTGATAGTTGTGTTTCAAATACATTTGCTTGTATTTTATCATCTTCATTATCTTTAGAATAGGTAGGATCTAATCCAATTTCTCCAATTCCATTAATATGATTATGATGTTCATCAATTAAATCAATCATTTTTTCGATACCTTCATGTGCATATTCAGGATGAATTCCAATGAAAGGTAAAACATGATTGTTTTTTTTTGCAAGATTCAGTGTTTCTAAAGAATTTTCAGCATTCACGGAGACACAACAAGCTTTCATTTTCATAAATTCCATTCCTTTTAAAATAAATTCAATGTCCGACAAATATTGAGAATCAGATAAATGAATATGAGAATCAAAATACCAAGTCATGTCTTAATCAATTACTAAAATAGTCTGTATAAATCGATTCCTTGGTGATATTTTTTCACTCATTATCTTTTTTCGGAAAAAATCAAATGGAATTTATGAAATCATCAGAGTTAGGATTATCTGCAATGTATAGAATTCTAAAAAAGGCAGGAGCTGAAAGGGTTAGTGATGAATCAGCAGATGAATTAAGAAGAATCATCGAAGAACTTGCAGAAGGAATTGCAAAAAGTGCTGTAGATATGGCGTCTCATGCAGGTAGAAAAACAGTGAAAGGTGAAGATGTTAAATTAGCATCAAAACCATTTAACAAATTCTAATCTAAAGAGTTTAATTGTTCATTTCATGTTTTTTAAAACGGTACTCTGGCAGAACGGTTATGCGTGAGCCTGCAAAGCTTATACAAGGGGGTTCGACTCCCTCGGGTACCTCATTCAACAATTACTTGTCCTTCCATCCAAGGATGAAGGGTACAAAAATAATCAAATGTTCCTGATTCATTAAAAGTAAAAGAAAATGATTCATAGGGATCTAAATATCCACTATCAAAAAGATTTGTAGGAGAATCATAAAATCCTGAAGTCACACTATGAAAAGCTGAATCCTCATTCATCCAAGTAACTTGTTGACCTTTCTCAACAGTTATTTTAGTTGGAATATAACATCTGTCTTCATTTTCACATCCAGGACGAGAAACTTTCGTAGGCATTACAACATCAATATGTTCAATTATTTTAGTTTCAGTTTCATCATTTGAAGATTGATCAAATGAAACAAATGCAAAAACATATGCCAACACAACCACAATTGGGATAATTAGGAGTAATTTTTCTTTCAACATACATCAATCTCAAACTTAGTTATTACATAATTACCAAATTCTCTAAATATATAACATATTAGGAAATAAATGTCTCAGAATTCAAATGGATTGTTAGAATACATTCCAGGGTCAAAGACATTATTAACACAAAGAGATTCTAGTCCACCTTTAGAAGGATTTACAGAAAATATTAGGGACAGTATTCATGAATATGCTGAAAATTCTAAAAATGAGGTTGAAAAAGGGAATAATTTTCTTCAGTGGATTTTAACCAGAGTTTTTGAAGCTACAGAAGACGATGCAGCGGATGCAATTGTGGATGGAGCCAATGATCTTGGAATTGACGCTTATCTGCCAGTAGATTTTTCAGATAATACAATTAGATTATTTCAATCAAAATATGGGACTTCACATTCACTTGAAGCAATTGCAAAATTCAAGGAAGATGTTAAACGGCTTTTAGCAAAAGATGTAATCAAAATGAGACCAGAACTTGCTCATTTAGTTACAAAAATCAAAGAAAAAAATCTCAAAATAAAATGTTGTTATGTTACAGATCAAAGAGTTGAGTATGATGATGACATTGTAGAAATAATAGATGAAACAAAAATCGTTCAAAAATTATGGGATCGAATTAAAAAACCAGCTGAAGGTAAAAAGTCATCAATAAAACTAGAAAGAATGTTAAGACATGAAAATACAATATTAGGGATTTTAAAATTACGTGAACTAACTGAATTTGTAAGTAAAAATAGAGAATATGTTTTTGAATCAAACATTAGACAATGGATGCAATTTAAAACAACAGTCAATAAAGGATTGCGAGAAACACTACAAACTAACCCAAGTAAATTCTTTTTTTACAACAATGGAATTACAATTGTAGTTAGTGATTTTACAGAATTAGGAAACAATTGGATTGATCTTCACGCACCTCAGATTGTCAATGGTGCTCAAACATCAAATTCTATTCTAGATCATTCGAAAAGAACAAAAAATATGGATGGTTCAATGACAGTTACAATTATCAAAGCTGATGATGAACAAGAACAAAATAATATAACAAAATATAGGAATTCTCAAAATTCAGTAAGAGGAAAAGATCTTGTGTCTCTAATGGATTTTCATAAATCAATTAAATCACAGTTAAGAAATTGTGGTTATTTTTATGAAATTCAAGCAGGTTCATTTGATACAAAAACAAAATCAAAACAATGTGAATATGATGGAGATTCAATTTACAATAATTACCTTCCAGATAATCACAAAAAAGTTATTGTTGCAAAAGATGCAATTCAATCACTTGTTGCAGGAATTGAACAAAGACCAACTGAAGCATATAGTTCTCCAGCCCAATTTCTTCCAAGAGGTAGAAAATATGATGATGTTTTCAACGACAACCTAAAAGATGATTACAGAGTTTTGCTTTATCCATATCTCGTAAAAGAATTTGCAAAAAAATCACTAAAATATGGAAAAAAGGGCGGACATAAAACAAAAAGATATTCAACATTGTTTTTTGTAGCAGTTTATTTTAGAATTATTCATAGAGATATTCTAGAATCAAAAGGAGATTTTAAAAAAGATGTAAGAAAATTAGAGCCTATTTTTCGTAGTTTTAAACTAAATTCTAGAATTTTAAAAATTACAGATGTTATAGTTACAAAATTTCTTGATGACACAGTAGTAGATGATGAAATCGAATTAGCAAATACAAAACACAATTTCTTTTCGCAACATGTTTGGAATGATACAATGTTACGAGTAATTGATAAGAAAATTCGGCAAGAAGAAGAAGAGATCATTTCATTAAAAAAACTAGTCAACAGTTTATTTTAATTTTAAAGGTAAAAGCCCAACCAAGTAAAAATCTTGCAGGAGGTTTACATTGGTCAGACTAATACCTAAATTTAGTAGAAACCAGTAATATTTAACATAATTTTTTTCAAAATCAATTTTTCTAGAATGTTTTTTATATACAATGAAAAAAATCAAAATGATTTGAAATCTAAAGATAAGTGTGAAGTATGCAGTGAAAAAATTGAAACCCCGTTTAATCCAATGAAAGAATGGGGAATAGAAGGATCAATATGTGGAAAATGTTATTCGAAAAAAATCAATGAATTTTATCCAGGAGAACATACAAGGGTTAACAAGCATTTAGATTAATTTGGTTTTGAATATTTATTTACATTAAGACAATTCCAAGACAAAGTATCATCTTTTACATCTTTTTCTTCTAAAAATTTTATATCAGTAATTGTTTTTTTCCTTTTCAACAAATTGACTTGAAAACTAGAAAATTTCTTACAATTGCATTTGTTAAATAAACAAACATCATCATCACCTTCATCATGATCTTGTGCTTCGTGACCACAATCACATTCTACGTCTTTTTTTACATCATCAAGAGATTTATCAGAATAAACTCCTAATCGCAAATATGCTTCACCACCATGACCTTTCTTAAAGCGTTGGTAATTTTCAGATTTTGGCAATATTTTGAAAAATGATAAATTCGTATCAGGTTTTTGCGAATCAGAACCCATAATGAACCAATATTCATCATACAATTCTACAAATCGGAGTTTGATAGAAGAATCAACCCACCAATGAATTGTATCATGCCAAAGTGATGCAGATTCTTTCCGATCAGTGACTAATGGAACTACATTCATTCTAAGATCATAATATCTATAAGCAATACCAACAAAATCATCAAACCAAGGAATATCTGATTGAGAAGACACTGTAAGAAAATCAGGTGTTGCTTATTTATCTGATCTGAATGAATGGTAATACGCTTATATCTTAGTTTTAAACTAAATTACACATGGTTTCCTATAGAACTAGCATGCAAATTGTTGCAGATTTACTAACTGTAACTGAACAATCAGGCCAAGAAGGAATCAAAACAACATCCCTTTTAACAAAAGCAAATCTATCTCATTCAAGACTATCAAAATTCTTAGAAAACTTAACAGGTGCAGGCCTCATTAATAAAATAGAATATGATGGCAAGAATACGTTTATCATCACTCCAAAAGGTAGACAATATTTGGAATCATACGTAAACTTTTCCAGTATTGCTGAATCATTTGGATTAGAACTTTAAAATCTATTTTTTAGATTTTCTTCGTTTTTCATTTGCTTTTTGTCGTTCTTTTTTCTCTTTGTAAGAACTATAGAAAACAATAATGATTATTCCTGCAATCGAAGCATAAAATAGTGGTATAAGTGGTTGTTCACGTAATTCACCAGTAGAAGGAGAAATGAAAGCAATAGGAATTCCAATTACCATAAAAATTAGAATTATTGTAAGATATTTATCCACAAAATAATTGATTTACAAAACCATATATCTTTTTGATTTAACAATAGAGAGGTAAGAAATATTGGTAAAAATTCTAGACATTGTTGGATTAAGTCTTATTGCAATTATGTCATTAGGTTTTGTAGGATTGTTTGAACCATATGGAATCAAAAACGGTACATCAGAATTATTTTGGGGGTGTGCAGGAGGAACACTTATGATCATCATATACAGAAAGATGAAAAAAAAGAAAGAGGAAGGATAATTAAAAAAATTAACAGAACTGATTGATCAGTAGTTTTTCAACCAGCAGATCTATAAAGGAGTGTTTCAGGGAATTAACATGGGAGATATGGAAGGACAAAATAAACAATGGTGGAAAGGTTTAGGAATTGAATTAGAAACAGACATTGAAACTTTTAACGAATAAAAATAACATATTTTAAAAAATTTACAAAGCCTTGAACGGGGTACGAACCCGCGACCTAACGCTTACGAGGCGTTCGCTCTACCAGGCTGAGCTACCAAGGCATGATTGGTCAAATCCATCAGAGTTAATAAAAAGCCTTTCAGAGTTTGGTTTATTGAAGAAAACAATTTCAGGAATTAGAGGAATTTTTGGTGAAGACTTGAATCTTAAAGATGTATTAGAATTTTGTAATAATTTTTCATCATTAATTAAATCAAAAAAATGTGTCATAGGTAGAGACACAAGACCAACAGGTTCCATAATTAAAGAAACAGCAAGTGCAGCATTAATGAAGAATGGAATTGATGTTTTTAATTTAGGAACAGTACCAACACCAGTAATTTTTAGAGAATCAAGAAAATTTGGTGCAGGTTTAGTAGTTTCATCATCACATAATCCAATAAAATGGAATGGGATGAAATTCATCATAGATGGAAGAGGAATAAATGAACAAGAACTACCAAAAATAATTGAACATCAAGAGATCATTAAATCAAAAATAGGCACAGAACAAAACTGTTTTTCCTCATATATTGAAGAAGTACAAAAAATTGTAGGTAATATAGAGAATAATCCCGAAGTCGTAGTAGATATTGGTGGAGGGGCAGCAAAAGAATTTGCGCCAAAACTATTAAAAAATTCGGGGTGTAAAGTTCAAGTTCTAAATAGTGAATTATCAAATTGTTCAAGAGGTCCAGATCCTACAGTTGATGAATTATCAGATTTATCAATTGCATCAATGAAAAAAGAAATTGGGTTTGCATTTGATCTGGATGGAGATCGTTTAGTAGTGGTTAAAAATGGACAAAAACAAACTCCAGACATAACACTAGGGTTAGGAATTGCAAAATCTTTAGAGTTAGGATATAAGAAATTTGTTCTAAGTATAGACACAAGTGTATCAATTGAAAAATTTATCAAAGAAAGTGGGGGAATTGTTCAGAGATCTAAAGTTGGAGAAGCAAACGTAATAGATTTGATGTTAAAAACATCATCACAAGCTGGCGGAGAAGGAAGCAGTGGAGGTTTTATTTTACCTGAATTTAATTATTGTAGAGAAGGAATTCTAACGAGTGGTTTGATTGCATCAATGTTAGGTACATCAAAATTCGATGAGATTCTAAACTATATGGGGAATTATTTTCAAATTAGAAATAAAGTAGAAATTGATTCAAATTTTCATGACAGAATAATTCAGGAGATCATTACAAAATTTTCAAAAGAATATTCTGAAGTAAATACATCAGATGGGATTAAAGGAATAATTGATGATGATAGTTGGGTGTTGATAAGAAAATCAAACACGGAAGATATTATAAGAATTTCAGTAGAAGCATGTGACAAAGAAAAGTGTAAAGTAATTATTAAAAACATTTCAGAAATGGTGAAAAATACATATGAAAAAATTAGATGAGATTTCAATAATTAAAATTTTTCAGGAAAACTTAGTAAAAAAGAAATTTGTATCTGAAGATGTAGAATTTTTCACAATAGGAAAAACAAAATTAATTGCAAAAACAGATACGCTTGTAGAAAGTACAGACATTCCCCCTAAAATGAAATTATTTGATGCAGCAAGGAAAAGTATAATTGCATGCATTAGCGATTTTGCTGCAAAAGGAGTTAAACCTCAATACGGAATTATTTCAGTTAACTTACCAAAGAATATTTCACGCATAAAAATTAGAGATATTACTAAAGGATTAAGAAAAGCATGTGAAGAATATAACATCTCCATTATCGGAGGAGATACAAATGAAGGTAAAGAAATAGTGTTTAACATTTGTATTTTTGGGAAAGGGGACAACATAGTACGTAGAAAAGGTTCACAGCAAGGAGATTTGATTTTTGTTACAGGTCCATTTGGATATACATCTTCAGGATTAGATATGATTCTTAAAAAGAAAAAAGGGAAAAAAGAATTTGTAAAAAAATCCATGAATGCAGTTACAAATCCTAAACCTAAACTTGATTTTGGATTGAAAAATAAAAAATATTTTTCGTCTTCAATGGATTCAAGTGATGGTTTATCAACGACATTAAATGAAATGTCAAAACAAAGTAAAAAAAAGTTCATCATAAATAATATTCCAGCAATGAATGATTTGAAAGAATTTGTAAAATCATATAAATTAAATTTGAAAAATTTAGTTTTCCATGGTGGAGAAGAATATGAATTTGTATTTACAGTGTCACCTAAAAACAAACAGAATATTTTAAAAAATGCAAAAAAGTTTAACATGCAAATTATTGAAATTGGGCATGTTACTTCAGGTACAGGAGTTTTCTTACAAGAAAAAAATAATCAAAATATTTTAAAAGATTTAGGATGGAAACATTTTAAATAATTACTCACCATGAGAAAAATCTCGTTCAACATTATTGATTATATTAAATAAAGAATCAGCAGACAAAACAGAAACGCATTCTTTCATCCACAAATCATCAAGGTATAACAATCGCTTCATGTCATTTTCTAAAATTTCATCAGGATTAGAGTCAGGGTAAATTGTATGGATTTTGTATCCTTCATCAGCAATTTGTTGACATTTTTTTTCTTGTGGAGATAAAATATCGGTGATCGGAGTCAGTAATTGAAAAAGTGCAGAACCCAGTAAAACTGCAGTAATTCCTATTCCAATGGCCAATAAAATGATTGAAGGCATCAGAAACTAGTGTATAACGACAATATATGAATAATAATCAATTTTAAGCCAAATTTCTGAATTTTGATAAAATCAAGAAAATCAATGTTTTTTAAACCCTTTAAGACGTGAATACACATTGTCAGAAGTTGAGGCTAAAGTAGAAGAAGTTCCAGTTGAGGAGACTGTAGTTGAAAAAGTAGAATCTGAAGTTACAGAGAAAACTAAAACTCAACCAGAGACAAAAAAAGAAGGTCCTGAAAAATGGGGAATTGCCCATATTTACAGTAGTTATAACAATACAATAATCCACATGACTGATCTTACAGGAGGTGAAACGGTATCTATTAGTTCAGGAGGAATTCATGTTAACGCTGATAGATATGAATCATCACCATTTGCTGCAATGAAAGCTGCAAATGCAGTAGTAGAATCAGCAAGAACCAAAGGATTTGCAGGATTTCATATCAGAGTTCGTGCAGTAGGAGGAGTTGGTTCAAGAGTTCCAGGTCCAGGTGCACAAGCTGCAATTAGAGCATTAGCAAGAGGCGGATTCAAAATTGGAAGAATTGATGATGTTACACCAATACCTCATGATACTACCAGAAAGAAAGGTGGAAAAAGAGGAAGAAGAGTCTAATCAACTATCTTTATTTTTACATTACATCCTTTAGAAGTAAAATAATCAAAAATAAATTCAGTGAATTTTTCTTCTTGAAAATTTTTTTTGTATTTTTGTATCATGTCAGAAAATTTTTCTTCAATACCATTTTGTAAATTGGGTTTAAAAGCTAATTTAAAAAAAGTCCAACCAAATTTTGATGAAGGTTCACCAAGAACATAGCCATTGTAACCACCTACAAGAGATTCCATATGAGATAATGCTTTTTTAATTGATAGTAAATCATCCACATAATTTTTTGTACCGATTTCTAAAATCAAACTCATGTTAATCACTGGAATCAGATGATTGATTACTAAGTTTATCGCTCAATGAAACAAATTTTCCATCTTGTTCAACATTGATTTTTGTCGCCATTCTGATATTCAATCCAATTGATCTAAATAATGTCAATAATTGTCCACCATCTATTGTTTCATTAATTTCACCAGTTTTAATTAGTTCAAATAATTTTTGAATAATCATTTTGGTTTCATTTGGGAATTGAAACTCAGCATTTTCTAAAACTTCCAATCCTCTAAATCCTAATTTTTTCACCAAAAGATCTCGAGGACTTTCAGATGATTGTTCTGAAGATTCTGGAGGAATGTCAGAATCATTTTGTGAAGAAATATTTTTTTGCATTTCTGCTAATCGTTTTGCTTTTAATCGTTCAAGTTCAGAATCGTCACTCAACCTTTAATCACACCTATAGGTACCAATTTTGCAACTTTAGTAGCAATTCCCAAATTATGAGATACATTAACTACAGAATCAACATCTTTGTAGGCTTGAGGAGTTTCTTCCACGACACCATCTCGGGTTAATGCTTTGATAAGAATACCCTTTTCATTGAGTGATTTTTTAACATCATCTTCAGAATAATTTCTTCTAGCTTTTGAACGGGACATTGTTCTTCCAGCACCATGAGCAGTTGAACCAAAACTCAAATCCATTGAATTTGGTTGTCCAAGTAAAACCCAACTAGCAGTACCCATAGAACCAGGAACTAAAACGGGTTGACCTAGATCACGATAACGTGATGGAATTTCATCACGATTTGCAGGAAATGCTCTTGTTGCTCCCTTTCTATGTACGACAACTTTTCTTTCTTTTCCATCAACTTTATGTTTTTCAACTTTTGCAATATTATGAGCAACATCATATACTAATCTCATTTCAAGATCAGATTCAGATTGATTGAAAACCCGCTCAAAAGATTTTCGAGTCCAATGAGTTAACATTTGTCTATTACTCCATGCAAAATTTAATGCTGCAAACATTGCTTTTCTATATGAATCACCTTCTTCAGAATTATTTGGAACACATGCAAGTTCTCTATCAGGTAAATTGATATCATATTTTGTCATTGCTTGTTCTGAAACTCTTAGATAATCACTACACACTTGATGACCAAATCCTCTAGAACCACAATGAACTAAAATTGTAATTGTACCTTCTTTTAACCCCATTCTGTTTGCAGCTTCTTCATCATGAACTTCTGCAACTTTTTGTACTTCAAGAAAATGGTTTCCAGAACCTAAACTTCCTAATTGAGGAGCACCTCTTTTTCGTGCCTTTTCTGAAACTTTATTCGGATCTGCATTTTTGATTTGACCGTTTTCTTCACAAACATCAGAATCATCAGATGAACCATATCCATGATCAATTGCCCAATTCACTCCATTTACTAAGACTTCATCAAGTTCTGAATGACTAAGTTTTACAGAACCTTTAGAACCAACACCAGAAGGGATAGAGCTAAAAAGATCAGTAACCAAATCTTTTAATTTTGAACGAACTGTTTGTTCAGTTAAATTTGAGCGAAGTAATCTAACACCACAATTAATATCATAACCAACACCTCCAGGACTGATCATTCCTTCTTCAGCATCCATGGCAGCAACACCACCTACAGGAAAACCATAACCCTCATGACCATCAGGTAAAACAATACTTTGACCAACAATTCCAGGAATTGAAGATACATTTCTTGCCTGCATAATGGTTCTATCAGATAACATTTTCTGAAGTAGAGGCTCATCAGCATAGATTCTGACAGGGACTTTCATTCCTGAATTGGAATCAGCATCAATTTGATACTGATTTTCTCCAATTTTCTTTGGAATTATATCAGACATTAGTACCGGTAGAATTTCCTTCCAATCCAATTTAAATCATCAATCAAAGAAGTAGATTTATTTTCCATAGATTGAGGGTTTCAATAGTGGCAATTTTACCTATTGACAATGGTCGTTATGGGACCAAAGAGATGATGGATATTTTTAGTGAACAAAAAAAAGTTGATTATCAGTTAGAAATTGAAGGAGCAGCTGCGATTTCACAAAGTGAAATCGGATTGATTCCTAAAGAAGTAGGAAAGAAAATATGGACAGTTTCCACATCAGGAAAAATTACGGCCAAAAGAATCAAACAGTTGGAAGCCAAAAGTGATCACGACACTGCAGCTCTAGTTGAATCACTAAGTGAGAAATGTAGTAAAAATGCAAGACCATGGATTCATTATGGATTGACTAGTAATGATTTGGTAGACACTAGTAACTCTATGCAAATGCGAGATGCATTACAAATCATTGAACCTAAAGTTGCAAAGATAGCATCAATCTTGGCAAAAAAAGCAGTAAAGCACTCTAAAATTCCAGCAGTGGGTCGAACACACGGACAACATGCCAGCATCATTTCATTTGGATTAAAATTTGCTAATTGGGCAGCCGAGATGGCAAAACACGTTGAGAGAATTGAAGAGATCAAGAAGAGAATTTTGATGTGTAAAACATTAGGTGTGGTTGGAACTGGTTCGCTAATGGGTGCAAAATCACTTGAAGTACAAAAACGAGCTGCAAAGAGATTGAAACTGTATCCTGCTGAAGTTACAACTCAAGTTGTTCCTAGAGAACGATATGCAGAATATGTCTTTGAGCTTGCTCTGATTGGTGCAACATTAGAAAAGATTGCAATTGAAATTAGAAACTTGCAGAGAACAGAGATAGGAGAAGTTGCAGAACAGTTCAAAAAAGGTCAGATGGGAAGCAGTGCAGTTCCTGTAAAGAGAAATCCAATCAAAAGTGAACGTGTATCATCATTATCTAAACTAGTTAGAAGTCAAGTTGCACTATCATTTGAGAATATTCCATTATGGCATGAGCGTGATCTTTCCAATTCAGCTAACGAGCGATTTGTAATTCCCACAGTATCAATCCTTGTAGATGAGATGTTAGAAACCATGACTAGAATTGTTTCAAATCTGTTGGTAAATGAGAAGAGAATTGTAGATAATCTCTACATCACAAAGGGACAAATCTTTGCTGAATTTGTGCTAGAGGCATTAATCAAGAAAGGGGTTCCTAGATTTGTTGCATACAGAGACGTGCAACGAGTTGCATTTTTGGCAAACGACAAGGGAATGTTCTACAAGGATGCAATCAAAAATGACAAGGCATTCACATCAAAGTTGACTGAAAAAGAGATTGATGCAATATTCTCACCTGAAAAACACTTGGGTGCATCACCTAGAATCATTAGTAATGTCAACAAGTCTGTTCATAAAACAGTAAAGAAATTCATCTAGACTCAGATATTAGAGATTTGAGTCATTTTTGGAATTAATCCAGATTCTTTGTAAATGAAAGTGCAGATTGGTCAAATCCCAAATGCTTGTAGAACTGGTGAGACTCTTTTCGTTGATTTCCAGATTCAAGCCTAATTCTATGACAATGATTCTCTTTTGCAAGAGAAATGCAGGAATTAATCAGTTTTTTTCCTATGCCCTGATTTTGGTATTTTTCAATAACTACCAACTCTGGAATATACATCTCGGGTGTATCGCGATTTAGTCTTGATAAAAACATCATACTTACCATGCCAACTATTTTTGTATCATCAAGAATTGCAACACGAATTTGTTTGTCTGAATCAATGAAGTATTTCTTTACTAATTTTCTAAATGAATCCACATCAGAGTCTTTTTGTGGTTTTGGGCGTCCTAATTCATACAACAATCCAAGAACTATTGGAATGTCTTTTTCAGATGCCTCTTTGATAGTTATGTTTGCCACAAATGTAATACATCATCATTCCTTAAGAATTGAATCCATTAAGGCGTGAGTTATTTTAGTTCAGCATGTCCAAACAGCATACTAAATGCTTCACACCAGATCAGAATATTATCATATTTTTCCAAATCTACATCAGAGGAAATGCTATATGATTGCTCTCCACCAAATGACTCTATTTGTCCAACACTGACAAAATCGTTTGCAGATGTGTCAGTTGCAAGATAGACATGCAAATCAGGACCATGTGTTGTCTCAAAGTTTTCATCAAAGTGTAATGTTCCTCCTTGGTCAGGAGTAAATTCTATACTTGCAATACCAGATACCCTATGTATAAAATCAGCATCATTGAATTTGCCTGAAAAGGTTTGAAATTCTGGCTCTAAAACAGATGATACAGACAATATTCCATTTGCAATCAGAAATTGAATATTGTTTAGAAATTCATCATCAGATATTATTCCCTCAGTCCACCATTTTCCATTGTTTTTGATCCAATCAGGAATTTCATCTGATTGTTCATCAGAAATTGCAGTTGGGGGCACGACGAGAATGTCTTGATTAATGAGAAACTCTATCCCACCAACAAATTGTTTGTCGTCAATAATGCCATCGGCCCACCATTTCACATTATTTTTTATCCATTTTGGGATAGGGTTCTGATTTGGCATACCTTCAACACTAATTGATAGTGATTCGTATTGGTGTGTACATACTTGTCTATGAATTTCTCTGCATTGGCTGATTACTTGTAGGAAATAGTTTCCTGTTTGTGCATCAGCAGGTATTGGAATAGATATGGAAAATTCTCCATTGACATTACTAGTTGTGTATTCATCAAAAATTTTAATTCCGTTAGGATCTGTGGTAGTTACTCTTAGCAATACATCTGATGTAGGTTCATCATTGTAATTTACCCATCCTGAAATTAGGATATCTTCTCCTGCTTTGTATCTAAATTGGTCTGATGTGATTATTGGAGCAGATATGTGAGTTTGATAGGAATCCAGAATTATAACATTTGAAGAAAATAAAACAACTACAAGCACAAGTATACTTTTGATCATATTGTTTTTTTAGAAAACTAGTATTTCAATTAAATTACAACTAATAGATCATCTAGTTTTCAGTAGAGTTTTGTGAATTTTAGAACCATATTGTAGTGCTTTCTTTCGTTTGTTGCATGAAACTTTTGGAACACCAATCTCACTTGCTAGTTTTCTTATGATGTGTTTTCTGTATAGGTCTTCAGAATCAGTAATCTTGTCTGTTATTGGTACGGTCTTTGCATATTCAATGAAATCCATAGACAGTAATGGTTGTAGAATTTGTACTTGAAATTCAGATGCAATCATGTTGACTGCCTTCATCATTTTGAGTTCGTTGTCTAGCTTTGCATCCATTACTTGGTTAATCTTGGATTCCCCTCCTGAATATGTCTCTCTGTACGCATTGTACCCACAAAATAGCTCATCAATTCCGTTTGCAGTAACTACAATACTGATCCCCAAGCTTTGTGCAAGCTTTGATACGTAATGAAATGCAATACAGTTTTCATTCCAAGATAGATTGTCAGTTTTGATTTTATCATGGATACTAGATGGTATTGATGGAAAATCATTGGGATCAATTTCTAAAATGTGATGTGGATAATTCAACTGTTCATTGACTTCTTTTGCAAATAAGATGTCGTGTGATTCAGTAAATCCAATTGTAAGTAAAGTAATGTCATAACCCATATCCTTGCAAACTTTGGAAATCATAGTACTGTCAACTCCACCTGAATATGCAATTCCAATTTTTTTCTCAGTTACAGTTTGAGTAATTGCAGTTTTGATTTTATCAAACAGTGTTTCGTATTTCTCATCCATGGATATCCCTCTAAATTCTACAAAGGGTAATGAATCAAACTCTTTAACTATTAATTGAATGGAATAATACTGAAAAATAATGAGACTCTCACAAGAAGAAATTGAACAAGAATTGAAGAATCTACCAGGATGGAGTATCGTTAATGAGAAACTACATAGAAAAATAGAGTTTGAGAGTTTCAATCAGGCATTTGGGTTTATGACAAGGGCAGCAAAAGAGATTGAAAAGATGAATCATCATCCAGAGTGGTTTAATGTATACAACAAAATCACCATAGAGTTGATGACTCATGATGCGGGAGGCATTACAAAAAATGATATTAATCTAGCAAAAATTCTTGATTCATTAAAATAGAATTTCAGGCACAATTATTACAGAATTTATATTATATCTGAGAAGAGAGGACTTCACATGGCCTCAAGTCCAACTATCTTAGATTCAGATTTTAGATATATCGATAAAAAAGGAAATTTGATGAAAACCAGAACAGAATTAACAGTAGCTCAAATGCTTATATTTTTAGAGCAAGATTACACATACAATCACAGTCTAACATTAAAAAACGGAAATAAAGTCACAATTGATTTTAAAACAGAAAAAGGGTTAATCGAGGTAATTGACAATGATGAGGATATTGCAAAATACAAACAAATCAAAGAAGCCTTTCCTTCTGAAAAAGTAATGGCAATAGGTCATGCAAAGTATGTTGCACAAATCAAAGAATTACAAGACATAGTGTTTTATGATAAAACTCCACAAACAGGTTCAATATTTTTAGAGGATGCATCATTTTCATTTGATTATGCACATATACTTCCACTAGTTGAGAAATGCTCCATACTACATGGACATACATCATCAGTAATGGTAGAATTAGTTGGACAGATGAAAGATAATTTACTTTTAGATTTTGGAGAAGCAAAAAAAATTATCAAAGAGGTTGTAAATGTATTTGATCATAAATTTTTCATTAATAAAAAATATCTTAAATCAGAAGATGATTCACACTATGTTATTTCATTTAATGGTCCAAAAGGAATGTTTGAATTACAAGTTCCAAAAAATACCACATATCTTTTAGAAGGGGAAGCTACTGTAGAAAATCTCTCAAGTGAAATTATTAAAATTCTAGCACCTAAAATGCCATCAAATGTAGAAGCTGTTGGAGTATACATCTATGAGGGTTACAATAAAGGTTCACACATTATTTCAAATATTTCAAGATAGTTTTAGAAAT
The DNA here is from genome assembly GCA_018263505.1 of Candidatus Nitrosopumilus sp. Taxonomy (GTDB): domain Archaea; phylum Thermoproteota; class Nitrososphaeria; order Nitrososphaerales; family Nitrosopumilaceae; genus Nitrosopumilus. Next base: position 23,147 of record JAANXA010000012.1, on the reverse strand, counting down.
GGACCCAAAAATTTCAGAAAAAGCATGGAACCCAAAGTTAGAAAAAGAAATCCTAATACAATGGCAAGAAGGAAAAGTTTATGATTTTACACCTCAAGAAGATAATTTTACCATAGATACACCACCTCCATATCCATCAGGTAGACCATGGCATATTGGGGCAGCAGCACATTATTCACAAATTGATATGATTGCACGTACTGCAAGGATGTCGGGTAAAAATGTCTATTTTCCAATAGGCATTGACAGAAATGGACTTCCAGTTGAATTGTACACAGAAAAAAAACACAAAATTAGAATGAGGGAGACTGAAAGAGGTGAATTTTTGAATCTTTGTAGGGATGCACTTAATGATTTAGAAGCAGAAATGATTCTAATCATGAAAAGTCTTGGAATTAGCGGAGATTTTACAAATTATTACAGAACAGATTCAGAAGACTACAGAACACTTACTCAATCTACATTTATTGATTTATGGAAAAAAGGACAAGTGTATCTAGCAAATAGACCAAATAACTATGATTGGGTTTCAGGAACAACTATTGCAGATGCAGAAATCATTTACGAAGATTTACCCACAAAACTAGTTTACATGAAATTTAAAATTAAAAATACACAAAAAGAAATTATCATTGCAAGTACAAGACCTGAATTAATTTGTGCATGTAAAACAATTATTGTTAATCCTGAAGATGAAAGATATTCTCAATATATTGGGGAAAAAGTAATTGTTCCAATTACCAATGCAGAAGTGGAGTTAAGAACACATCATTCTGCAAAACAAGAATTTGGATCAGGTGCAGTAATGGTTTGTAGTTATGGAGATCAAAATGATGTTGCATTATTCAGAGAGTTAGAATTAGAAGAAATTGTTGCAATTGGATTAGATGGTAGAATGACGGAAGTTGCAGGAGAATATGCAGGATTAAAACCTAAGCAAGCACGTACAAAAATTATCGAAGATTTAGAATCAAAAGGACATGTAGAGAAGATTGAAGATATTGTTCATAGAACACCAATTTCAGAGAGAAGTAAAATTCCAATTGAAATTATTCCAATGGAGGAATATTATCTTAAACAAAAAGAATCAGTTGAAAAAATAAAAAAATTAGGACAAGAGATAACATTTCACCCATCGATGCACAAACAAATTCTAATGAATTGGCTAGAATCCATTAACATTGACTGGCCAATTTCAAGAAGACGATATTATGGAACCGAAATTCCAATTTGGTATTGTAAAAATTGTTCAGAACCACATGTTCCAGAACCTGGAAAATATTACAAACCATGGAATGAAAAATGCCCAATTACAAATTGTAGTAAATGTAATTCTACTGAATTTGTAGGAGAAGAAAGAACATTTGACACATGGATGGATTCTAGTGTATCACCATTATTTGTTAGTAAATTTGGAAAAGATGATGAATTTTTCAAAAAAGTATATCCAGCAAGCATTAGACCTCAAGCAAAAGATATTGTCAGAACTTGGTTATACTACACTCTTCTTAGATGTGAGCAACTTACAGGAAAGAAACCATGGTCAAATGCATGGATAATGGGTTATGGTCTGGATGAAAAAGGAATGAAGATGAGTAAAAGTAAAGGAAATGCAATTGATCCTTTACCAGTCATCGAAAAATCAGGGGCAGATACTTTTAGGTTTTGGAGTGCAAGTGAAATTAATCATGGATATGACTTTAGATGTAATGAGCAAAAAATTGAAGCTACAAGAAAATTCCTTAGTAAATTATGGAATGTCTCAAGATTTTTGTCCAGTTTTCCTGTAATAAAATCAGGAACACCAAATGCATCAGATAAATGGATTTTATCAGAACTAGACAAATTAGTTAAAGAGTGTAAAAGAGGATATGATGATTACAACTTTTTCATTCCTGCAATTGCGATTAGAGAATTTACATGGAATGTATTTGCAGCCCATTATATTGAAATGGCAAAAGCAAGAGCATATGGAATTGGATTCTCTAATGAAGAAAGGGATGGAGCAATTTTTACGCTACATAAAACATTGTCAACAATTTTAAAATTATTAGCACCAATCACACCATTCATCACAGAACATTTATGGAAAATTCTCTATTCAGATGAAAGTATTCACAAACAAAAACAAGTAGATTCAGAAGGAATAGAAGATCAAAGTGACATTACAAAAGAAATCAGTGAATTTAATTCCAAAGTTTGGAATGAGAAAAAATCTCAAAACTTATCCCTGAAGGATTCTATAAAAATTGAAATTCCTGAAAAACTAGAACCATTCATTAAAGATTTAAAATCTATGCATAATTTGTTAGATTAAAATTAATTTTTCAAAGTGTTTGTAAGATTAACAAAGTACTTGTGTAATGAAACATCCTCAACAAGTTCAGGATGAAATGCAGTACCAATCACATTTCCTTTTTTAATTGCAACAATTTTGTCACCAAATTTTGCTAAAACTTCTACATCTGAACCAACTTCAGAAACAGATGGAGCACGAATGAATACACCATTGAATTTTGAAATATTTATTGAATCCATAGAAATTTCAGTTTCAAATGATTCTCTTTGACGTCCAAAAGAATTTCTTTCTAATTTAATATCAAGAATATCCAAAAGGGGTTGATCAATTTTTCCAACAATTCTATCATTAGCAGTTTTAGATAACATAATCATACCCGCACAAATGCCAAAAACAGGCATACCTGCATCTATTTTTTCTTTTAAAATCTTCATAGAACCATTCACCAAAGAAAGTTGTCCAATAGTAGTACTCTCACCACCTGGAATGATTAATCCATCCAATTGAGAAATATCATCAGGTTTTCTAACATCAATTACATTACCATCAATTCCTAATTCATCAATAGCAGTTTGAGTAGACAGAAGATTTTCTTGTACATCACCTTGAATAGAGAGAATACCAATAGTAAGACTCATGCCGAACCACCACGATCTTGCATTCTTAATTCTAAAGTATTAACATCTAATCCCAACATAGATTGTCTTTCATCGATCATTTTTTGTGCTTCTTTTACCTTATCAGATTCATTCCAAAAAGTAGTAGCTAAAACAATTGCCCTGGCTCTTTCTTTTGCATCATCTGAATTGAAAATTCCAGAACCGACAAAAATTCCGTCACAACCAAGAGACATAAGATAAGCTGCATCTGCAGGAGTTGCAATACCACCTGCAGCAAAATTTACAACAGGTAATCTTCCAAGTTTTGCGGTTTGTTCAACAATATCATATGAGACTTTAAATTCTCTTGCCATTCTAACTAAATCTTGATTATCTCCAGAATCATAAATTGATTTTATAGTTCTTAGTTCATCATTTACTTTTTTGATATGTTTAATTGCTTCTGCAACGTTTCCTGTTCCAGGTTCACCTTTAGTTCTAATCATTGCAGCTCCTTCTTCAATTCTTCTCAAAGCTTCTGCCAAAGATCTTGCACCATTTACAAAAGGTGTTGTAAAATCCCATTTCCAAATATGTCGTAATTCATCAGCAGGGGTTAATACTTCTGATTCATCAATCATATCTACATCAGTTTCTTTTAAAACCTGAGCTTCATTTACATGGCCTATTCTACATTTTGCCATAACAGGGATTGTTACTGAATCCATTATTTCTTCAATAATTCTAATACTTGCAGTTCGTGCAACACCACCGGCTTTACGTACTTCAGATGGAAGTTTATCTAAAACCATTACTGAAACTGCGCCTGCTTCTTCTGCAATTTGTGCTTGTTCCACATTAGTGACATCCATGACAACTCCATTTTTTAGCATATGAGCAAAACCTCGTTTTAGAGTAGATGTTCCTCTAAGAATATCAGAAAGATTGTTTTTTTCAGAAACGACACCTTTTGCATCAAGTCGTTCACCAGATAGTGGTAACATGAAATAATTTTCATTAAAGACTATTTGTACCTATTCACGTATTTCTGAAATTATCTCATCTAATTCAGATTCCACCATAGTGATTATAGGAGGAATAAAATCAGAAGTAGCATTTTGTTCAGGCCAATGAATATGGTTTGTTCTTCCGTTAAGTGTGATTTTTACATTTGATTTTTGATAATCAGTAACATCATCAAGAATTGCAAATGATTCAGACGGAATAGTAATAAATCCAGTTTCTTTAATCAAGGCTTTAATTTTATTTAATTTTTTTTCATCCAATTTTGATCTGATATCAGGTTGAAGATACCCTTGTTCAGTAAAAGAATATTTTGTATCACCATTATTTTTTATGAATAAAATTTCAGTTTTCTGTGCTCCTGTTCTTTCAGTAACACCATAAGAAATCTTCTTGAGTTGATGTTTTGTGTATTCAATTTCAATTTTATCTACTGAATTTGCAGCAGAAATAGGAATTTCATTTTTTGTTATTAATGGAATCGAAATCAATAATGCCACAATAATAGGAATTGTTCCCAAAGCCAAGTGAATCGGTTTTACCATTATTAATAATCAATCAAAAATTGATGAGTATTGCAAATAAATCTTGATTAAAAATAACTTAAAATTCAAGTCTATTTTATTCCTGTTTGTGGGGTCGTAGCCTAGCCTGGTAGGGCGACAGTGTCTACGAAAAAGATCACCGCTAAGGGCTCCAAAGGTTAACTAAGCTAAACTGACTCACGGATGATGTAAGTTTGGAGCTGTAGTGACCCGTAGGTCGCCGGTTCGATTCCGGTCGGCCCCACGTCTATCTATTTCTTAAAACATTAAGGGCTGAACCAGCTTTGAACCACTCAATTTGAGATTCATTGTACGAGTGGTTTAACATAATTTCATCTTTGTTTCCATCAGAATGAGAAATTACACATTTGACATGTTTGTTTGGTTCTAATTTGTTCAGATCAACTAAACTAATTTTATCGTCTTCAAGAATTTTTTCATAATCATCAGGATTATGAAAAGTAAGTGCTAAGATACCTTGTTTTTTCAAATTAGTTTCATGGATTCTAGCAAGACTTCGTGTGATAACTGCAGCACACCCTAAATATCTCGGAGTCATTGCAGCATGTTCTCTACTGCTTCCTTCACCGTAATTTTTGTCGCCAACAATTATCCATTTCATTTGTTTTTCTTTATACTGTCTTGCAATTTTTGAAAAGGATTCAAGTTGGTTGTTCAAAGTATTTTTTCCTTGACCTACAATATCATTAAATGCATTTACAGCACCCAAAAGCATGTTATCGCTAAGATTATCCAAATGACCTCTAAGAGATAACCATGCACCAGCAGGAGAAATATGATCAGTAGTACATTTTCCTTTTGCCTTAACCATAATTGGTAATTCAACAAAATCTTGTCCGTTCCATTCTGAAAAAGGTTCTAAGCGTTGTAATCTTTTACTATCAGAATTTATTATTACCTCAACATTGTCAGGATTTTCAGGAGGGGCAACAAAAATTCCGTCAGGTCTTACAAATCCTTCTTCTGGAACTTCTGGGGCAGATTTTGGAGGATCTAACTTAAATTTTGTTCCATCTGAGGCAGTTAATTCATCTTTTAGAGGATTAAAAGATAATCTACCACCCAAAGATAGTGCGATAATCATTTCTGGACTTCCAATAAAATTCAAAGTAGTTCTTTGACCATCATTTCGTCCAGGGAAATTTCTGTTAAATGTTGTAACAATAGAATTTTTTTTATTTTTTTCTAGTTCAGGTCTATTCCATTGTCCAATACAAGGACCACATGCATTTGCTAAAACAGTTGCACCAATATCAATTAAAGAATTCATTTGTCCATCTCGTTCAATTGTTCCACGAATTTGTTCAGAGCCAGGAGTCACCAAAAGTGGAATTTTTGATTTAATTCCTTTTGTTTTAGCTTGTTCAGCTAAACTTGCAGCTCTTGACATGTCCTCATAAGAAGAATTTGTACAACTGCCAATCAATGCAACAGAGATTGGATCTGCATAGTCATTAGATGTTACATCATCAGATAGTTGAGAGATTGTTCTTGCAAGATCAGGTGTATGTGGACCTACAATATGAGGTTCCAATTCAGAAAGATTAATTTCAATTACTTTATCAAAAAATTTCTCAGGGTTGTTTTCTACTTCAGGATCTGCAACCAGTGATTCTTTATTTTGATTTGCAAGTTGAGCAATTTCGCTTCTGTTTGTATATTTCAAATAGGTTTCCATTCGTTCATCGTATGGGAAAATAGAACAAGTTGCACCAACCTCAGCACCCATATTTGCAATCGTGGCCTTACCAGTACAACTGATAGATTTTGTTCCAGGTCCAAAATATTCAACAATAGAATTAGTTCCACCAGAAACAGTTAACTCATCTGCAACTTTTAAAATAATATCTTTAGGAGCTGTCCATCCATTTAATTCTCCAACAAGTTTGATACCTATTTTTTTAGGATACAATAATTCCCAAGGCATGCCTGCCATAGTTTCTGCAGCATCCAATCCACCCACACCAACTGCAATCATTCCAAGACCACCAGCATTAGGAGTATGAGAATCAGTTCCAATCATCAATCCACCAGGAAAAGCATAATTTTCTAAAACAACTTGATGAATAATTCCAGCACCAGGTTTCCAAAAACCACAACCATACTTTGCAGAGGCGGATTGCAGGAATTGAAAAACTTCATTATTTTCATCCAAAGAAATTTTCATATCAACATCGCCTTGTGTTTCTGCTCGAATTAGGTGATCACAATGAACAGTAGTTGGCAAAGAACTTTGTTTTAAACCAGCTTGCATAAATTGAAGCATGACCATTTGTCCTGTTACATCTTGTAATGCTACTCTATCTGGTTTAAGGAAAACATAATCTTTTCCACCTACAAAATTTTTCTCATCAATTTGATGTAAATGTCCAGATAAAATTTTTTCAGTAAGTGTTAAAGGTCTACCAGTAATATCTCTAAATTTCATAATATTTTCTTTTAATTTCAGATAAACATCAGAAACTAATTTTGTAGTTGTATCAGTGTTCATAAAATGTGGTTAATTATCCCGAATTTAATATTTACAATTAAAAATTTTAAAAATCGTTTCAATAGGCATAAAAATTCTTAACAATTATAAGCTAAAAGCAGCTTTCCAATACAATGTTGGGAGACTATAGATTTGGTCAATAAAGGTTTTCCAAAATTTGGTATGTCACAAGCAGGTGCATTTGTTGCAGCTTTAAAAAATTATAATTTACCAGATTTTATCTTAGTGTTAGTTGCCAAAGAATGTAAATCAGATCTTCTCGAGAGAGGTAGAATCGATGATAGATTACAAAGTATGAATGATGAATCTTTAGAACTACTACACAAAGTCTTTGTAGGATGTGAAGAAGATGCTGCAGGAAAATATGCACAATACAGATTTTATGCATATGTTTCAAGTATGTATCACAAATGTGAAGTTATCGTAAATGATACAATTCCAGGAGCAACAGGAAAAAACCATAAAGTTCCAGTTGCAGTAAAAAACAATGGAATGTACATAGCAATAGCATACAATAAAGCAACAGGAAATCCAGTGAATAAAAAAGAAACAACTAGATTTTATGATATGGTAGATGATATCAAAAAAGGTGATCATGGTACAATGTTAACTGATGGTATCTATGGTTCATCAGTTGGGTTTAGGAGAGATGCATTGATTGAACTTGAAACTTTGAGTAAAGCAAGAGAAAACGATCCTGAAAATTTATTAAATTTCAAAACTGCAAATTTTGAAAATAATATTTATTCTGTAACAAAATGTTGATTTAAAAATTATTTTATAGATTTAATTTTGAAGTATCTATTGTTAAGAACATTGGTTTTCCAGTAGTTTTTTGAAAATTTTCATCATATTGTTCAAATTCTAATTGTTCAAACAAATGTTTTGTCCAAATATCATGAACCTCTTGAAGATGTTTTTTGTGACCTAAAATACGTAACATTTCATGAAGTAATTCATGAGAGACAGTAGTACAATTTTTTTCTGCTAAAAATAATGTATTTTGAGATTCTTTAAGAGGTTGCCAAAAAACCATTCCAAAATTTTCAGCATGGTATCCTTCACATGTACAATCTGTCCAAAATGGTTTAAAATGAGTCAAATAGAAATGAAAAGTTTCTTTTCCTCTTTGTTCATGATCATGTAATAATACAGGAGTGTCAAGTTTTTGTAAAATATGTCTAGGTTTTGTGATCATTTCATCACATTTAATTTCAAAATCTTTCCCAAACTTTTCTTTAATCCACACTTTGTAAAATTGACTCATTTTTTGAATATACTGAAATTCAAATTGTCGTCTTTCACGATCTTCTTCTTTTATAACAAAAATAAAATGTAAAATCATAATAAGAAAAAAGGATGTGTCTATGTTTGACCTTCAATACCCATCAGGGTAAGTGTTGAACGAATCTTTTCAATTTTTCTGATTTTCCAGGTAATTGTTTCTCTAAGTTTTTCAACAGTATCTGATTCGATCTTGGCCAAAATATCATATGCACCAAAAGTTCCATGAACTTCTTTAACACCTTCTAGGCCCTTTAGTTGCTGAATGATAGCTTCTTCTGAACCTAATTCACAGTTTATTAAAACATAAGCTGTTGCCATGAATTTGACTGATAAATCTACTATATCAATAAACCGGTTACAATCAACTTTGAGAAATCTTTAAGATTTCATCCCAAATCAATTTTGGTACAGGCATAACAGATAATCTTGAAATTTTTACTAATTCCCAATCTTTGAATTTTTTATTTTTTTTAATTTCATTTAGTGTAACAGGGCGTTTCAATGTTTTTTTGTATTTTACATCTACAACAATAAAACGTTCAAGATCTTCTTTTGGATTTGGGTATGGTTTTGAAATAACTTGCATAATTCCAACAGCTTGTCTTTCACTCCCTGTATGATAAAACAATACAAGATCACCAGATTTCATTTTTCTCATGTGTTTTAATGCTAAATTATTATGAACACCATCCCAAATTGTAGTTTTATCTTTTTTTAGATTTTCAAAATTGTATCCCCTAGGACCGCTTGGTTCTTGTTTTGCTAACCAATAGTTTATCATGTATTTTATTTTTTTAGTAGATGTTTAATCGTTTTTGTTACAGGTAATGTTCCCCGGTTCTGACTCGCACAAAATCATGGGTACATAGCCATATGCCTCCTCGCGTTCTGAAACCGGGGTTGCCCATAATGTAGCACGCCTGGGTGAATTAGAAATCATTGGTATCATCACGATCGCATCATCCCAATCCGTCTGCGTGCCTGCTCTTGGGCGTTTAATGATATGCCCACTCCTACTAAAAACCATTGAGGAGTTAATCATTCATAAAAAAAATTTCTTTTTAAAACTAAAATTGAATTTAATTTATAAAAAAAGCATGGAGATAAAAAACATTACATTATTTTTCATCGGAATAATTTTGTTAATTTTAGGATTTTTGATTATCATATTTGATTATCCACAAATTCAGTATTTTGAGAATATGGATTTAAAATCACATAATTTACTTAGTGAAGAAAAGAAAAATATCTATCAAAAATTGTTTATTGAATTTTTTATAGGAATTATAATTTTAGGAGTAGGAAGTATTGTTTTAGCAGGTTCTTTTCTAAATAGATTTGAGAATGGATTCAGATAAGGATATTTCAAATCCTACAACAGGTACACGAACTTTGTAATTTTCAATAATTTTTGAATCGATTTCACCAATTATTCCAATTGGTTTTCCATTTTGTAATATAGTTGCGCAACGACCATCTTCAAAAGAGGGGTGTGTAGTAGTTTTAGTATCAATTTGTAGTCCAAATCCAGTTTTTAATGCAGATTGTAAAACAGACTTGATTTCAGTGAAATTAGCATCTTGATGTGCACTAATACCTGAAAAGTTAGTTTTTTCAGATACGGAGTCATTCAAAGTGAAAACAGTTCCTATTTCAAACGTTTTTTGGGGATATGATTCATGAATATTTTTTGAAAGATTTTCTAACAGTCCAGGAAGTATTGAATCTCGTAATATTGTATGTTCTTGACTTTTTGAATCAAGTACTGAAATAATTTTTTCAGAATTTCTGTTAGTCATTTCATAAAGAACTCGTTTACTGGTTAAACTAGAATTCAAAGCTTCAAGAAATCCAATACCAATCATTATTTGACTCAATGATTTTAATTCAAGAGAAATAGGATTTATCTGACCAATTGTTTGTGAAGGAGTTAACATAGGTTCAAGATTTTGAATTCCATAACCCAAAGCAGTTTCTTCTACTAGATCCATAGGCCCAAAAATGTCAAATCTGTATGCAGGGATAGTACAAAGGATTTGTTTTCCTTTAGAAGATGCATCCAATCTAGATTTTTTTAAGGATGAAATAATTTTTGATGTTTTCAAATTCAGACCTAAGGTCTGATTGATTAATTTAGATGTAACAGAAATTTTCTTTTGTTCAAGTTTAGGTGTGGAGTTTTTTGAACCAGTAATATGAACAGATTCTAAAACAAATCCTGCTTTCTGTAAAATTGTTGCAACAACAGAAAGCATATCTTCTGCATCCTCTTTGTTAATTCCAGTTACTTCAACAAAGAGATTTTTTGTTTTTGATGTAACAGTAGTTACAGCAGCATTTATGATGGGAGGAAAAGATACAGTTTGTTGATTAGAATCTAAAATAATTGGAACCATTGAAGAATGTCCAAGGATTGAACCATATTCTTTTCCTAAATCAGTATTTGTCATAATTTCAGAAATGGAAATAGGTTTTTCAGAATTCAATGGAATAAATTCATAATTTTTGTTAGTTGTTGTATAAAGTAAAGGAAAAGAAATTTTATCTAAATCATGAATGCCTATAGATGATTTTTTTCTTTTTCTGCCTATACCAAAATGAAGATCTTCTTGCATTGTCATGAATTGTTTAATCATTGAATCATCAATTTTTCCATTTTTAGCAATGATTCCAGTAACAAAAGGGCGAATTTTTGAGACAGATGAATTTACAGAAATAGGATATTTTTTAGATCTTTTAATTGCTAGTTTAATTGCTCCAGTTTTAATTCCAAGTAATCCTTGTAAACCAAGGGCAATCCCAAAATCAGTAGAATAATCAGGTCTATTAGGACTATATTCAACTCTCACCAAATCTTTATTTTCTGACTCTATGTCTAACCCAAGAAAAGGTAAAGAATCAGAAATTTGTTTTTTTGAAACTTTCCCAATTAATTTTTGGAGCCGAGTATAGGATAATTCAACTACTGGCATTTTGAAACACTCCTCAACCAATTCAAATTGTTATTATAAAATTCCCTAACATCATCTAATCCATACTTCAACATTGCAATTCTTTCAATTCCTCCACCCCAAGCTAAAACAGGTTTTGTAATACCCAATGGTTTTGTTACCTCAGGTCTAAAAATTCCCATGCCAAATAATTCAATCCACTTTCCCAATCTTTCATTATACACCATTGTTTGAAGTGATGGTTCAGTATAAGGGAAAAATGTAGGCCAAAATTTTATTTTGGTAATTCCTATTCGTTTGTAAAATTCTCGTTGAATTCCCATTAAATTTCTTAAATTAGCATCTTTTCCAACAACAATTCCTTCAATTTGATTAAATTCCACTAGATGTTTGTAACTGACTTTTTCATTTCTAAACACTCGACCTAATGAAAAAATTCTTGCTTCATCAGGTTTTTTTTCAGCTAAATGTTTGATGGTTACGCAAGTAGTATGAGTTCTTAATACCGTTTTTTTTGCTTCATTAATATCCCAATTGTATCTCCAGTTTTTTTTATGTGATTCAGAAACTGTTCTTATTTGTTCAGAACTTGCAAATTTTTTAGATTTGATTGCATCAAGATAAAATGTATCTTGTAATTCTCTAGCAGGATGATCCTGAGGAGTGAATAAAGCATCAAAATTCCAAAAGCTTGATTGAGTCATATTTCCAATTATTTCTGAAAATCCCAATGTTACAAAAATTTCACGAATTTCATCAAGGGTATCTTTTAGTGGGTGTGTTCTTGCAACAAAAATTTCAGGTACTTTTGCTTCAACATCAATGGCACCAGATGAATCAGAAAGTACCGTAGATTTTGCAGATTCAGTTAAAGAAATTTCTTTAATTTTTGTTATTTCTTCAGTGATAAAATCAGGTCTTTTCAAAAGTAATGACAAATCATTTTGATCAATTTTATCAGCAGATAATTTATTGTTTCCAATAAATTTTAGAGTTTTTTCACCAGGAAGTGAAGATGGGGAGTTTTTTAGAGAAATTTTATCAGAAGAAATTTCTACCCAATTATTTTTTCTAGCAAGTCCCATTGCAGGTCCAAAAACAAATCCAAGTTCTTTTTGTAAGTCAGATAATTTTTTAGGTTTATTTTTTAACAAATTCAATAATCTTCTTTCAGGAAGTTCTTTTTCAAGAGATTCAAGACCATTTTTACCTAAACAAATTACACTAGTTGTAGATTCTTTAACAATGGCCAAATTCTTTAGTTTTAGCCATTCAATTCCTCGTCTAATTTGATCTGATGAAAGTTTTGTAGATTTTTCAAGAGATTCCGATGTTTGATTAGGTTTATTTTTTAAAGATGAAATAATTTTTTTTTCAATTTCATGAAAAACCTGTGACAACAGTAAAAGTTCGAAAAAGACTTTTTAAACCTTAACCTAAGTCAATTTGAATGTCAGCTGATGACTTTGTTGTAACTCCATGGCATGTTGAAGGAGAAATTGATTATGACAAATTAATCAAAAAATTCGGAACAGAAAAAATTTCTTCCGAATTATTAGAAAGGATAAGAAAAATTACAAACGAAGATCACTTTATGCTTAGAAGAGGTATTTTTTTCTCACATAGAGAAATGAATAGAATTCTTGATGAATATGAAAAAGGAAATAAATTCTTTCTATATACAGGAAGAGGTCCTTCAGGACATACACATATTGGTCATTTAGTTCCATGGGTTTTTGCAAAATGGTTACAAGAAAAATTTGATGTAAACATGTATTTTCAATTAACCGATGATGAAAAATTTTATTCGAAACCAAATCTCACATTAGAGGAAACAGGAAAATATGCATATGAAAATGCATTAGACTTTATAGCATTAGGATTCAAACCTGAAAAAACAAAAATAATCATAAATACAAAAAATATTCAAACTCTCTATCCAATTGCAGCAAAGGTTGCAAAAAAAATTAATTTTTCAAATACAAAAGCAACATTTGGATTTACAAATGAAACAAATCTAGGAATGATTTTTTATACATCTTTACAATCTGCGCCGTGTTTCATTGAAGATAAACCAGTTTTAATTCCATTAGGAGTTGATCAAGATCCTCATTTTAGGTTAACAAGAGATATTGCTCCAAAAATTGGAAAAGCAAAACCTGCACTAATTCATAACATAATGATTCCAGGATTAGAAGGACCAGGAGGGAAAATGTCAGCATCAAATGAAAGTAGTACAATTTACACAACAGATACTCCAAATGTAGTAAAAAAGAAAATTAACAAGTATGCATTTTCAGGAGGACAAACTAGTGTAGAAGAACATAGAAAACTAGGGGGAAATCCAGACATTGATGTATCGTATCAATATCTAAGAATATTTTTTGAACAAGATGATAACAAATTAAAATCAATTTATGAGGAATACAAATCTGGAAAATTACTTTCAGGTGAATTAAAAGCAATATTGATCGAAAAAATAAATAATTTTCTAGCAATACATCAAGAAAAAAGAGAAAAAGCAAAAGACCAAATGGACAAATTTCTTTTTGAAAATAAATGAAAATTATCATTACATGTGATGACAAATATGAAGCTCAAAAAATTGCAAGTTTAATTTTCATAAAAGATGGTGGGGAAACATACATCACTTCAATTCTAAATATTATCAAAAATGAGGTAATTATTTCTCTAAAAGACAAATCAGCACATAGTATTTTACTTAAAGATGAAAAAGAGGTAGAGAAATTTGCAGATTTTCTTCAATCAGTTTTTGAAAATGAACACAAACTAAAAGCTACCAAAATTATCGAGAGTCATGTAGAGATTATAAAAGAATGAGAAAATTTATTGACCAAATGCAGTCCAGAGTGCTACTATGCCAACCATTGCTATTAATGCAATTCCCAATGCTTTACTATCGCCTTTCATATTAAAACTTCTTAATTATTATAATTAAAGTGTTAACAAATTCTCAAAGATGGTTTCAAGATCATCTAGGGAAATATTTACTTTTTTTGGATTTTGGTTTATCTTCTTTAGGTTTTGTTATGGGTTGCCTGATTTCATTACAATTTAAACAAAGTACTTTCAATTCAGCCCTAGCAAGATCTGGAGATGAAATGTATTTTCCCCAAGAAGAAGCCTCGCCTCCACGCCCATTATTATCAAAAGAAATATCATCAGAAACTGGTCGAATTCCTAAAGCTCTTTCATCCTTAAATCCACAATTTGAACAAGTTTTTCCACCTAAAATTTCAAATATTTTTTCTTTGATTGTTTCATAAAATTTGTCAGAACCATTAGAAAAGAAACTTGCTTGTTTTTTTGATAGTTTATCATTTTTTAATTTTTTAGTTCTTGAATTTCCTCTACCAGATTCTTGTCTGTCATCTCTTGAATATCTTGAATTTCTGTCATCTCTTGAATATCTTGAATTTCCAGAATCTCGTGGTTTGTTTTGTCTAAAACAATCATTACAATAAACTGGTTTGTCAGTTCTTGGTACAAATGGAACTTCACATTGATCACCACAATCAGCACAAGTTACAGATGTAGATTCTTGTCTGTCATCTCTTGAATATCTTGAATTTCCAGAATTTCTAAAAGAACGAGATGTTTCATTTTCTCGTTTAGAAAATCTTCCAGATTTTTTCTTATCAGAATACTTTGATTTGTAAAATTCCATATATAGTAAATTTCAGATTAATTGGTTATAGATACTTTGAGCTTTTGTTTGTGCCTAGAATTTGAAAATCGCTTAAACTAGATGTTTATCCATTTCATTAGACAGAATTTCTTGAACTTTAAGAAAATAGAGTTTTGTTGAATAGGGCATATCATCTAAATTATTATCAACAACAATCATAAAATATCTAACAGCACGTTTTGAAATATCTAAATTAAATTTCATTAAAAGAACTGGATCTTGGTGAACCTTGATTTTATCTTGGAGCCAAGGAGGAGCCATATCAATTGTTTCTCGTATTATTTTATCATACCAATATGAAAGATTTTGTGGATGTAATCCTTGTTTAAGATTAGACACATCAGAATCTATTTTGTTCATCATATGATTGATTATTGCCATAAGTTTGAATCCAAATTTTTTGTTTTATTGCAATTACTCAAAGTTCTGTAAGCTACTTGTCAAGAGATAACAAGTTTCCTTCAGAATCTATTTCAGAATTTTTGATTCTAGTTGTAGATATTCTTAAACCATCTTTTGCTAAAAACATTGGAATAGTAATTATTTGAACTGGAGGGAGTTTTTTAGATTTTCGTAAGTTATTTAAAATATTTCCCTGATTATTTGTTTCATCACTTACAACTAATGCTTCAACATCTTGTTCAAAAACTGCAGGGCCAAAATTATCATCTAATTTACTAATTTGGAAAGTAGTATTAGGAAATTCTCTTGAAATTGATGAGGTTAAATTTTCAAAACGTTGTTCATAATCATTTTTTGGTGTTTTCCCGTTTTTTTTAGCAAATTCATCACTAGTCAAACCAATAATTACCTTATCTGAAATTTTAAACGCATTTGAAAGTAAAGTGAGATGACCTCTATGAATTATATCAAATGTTCCACCCATTGCAATTAAAGAAAATTTAGACATGTAAATATTAAAAATTCTTTAAAAATAAATCTACTTTATATTTATCAAAACAAATGGGCCTGGTTCTGAAAGAGGGATATTGTTTGGATTCCATGCAAACGTCTCAATAAAATACAAACCAGTTTTTTCTGGAACCCAATTAATAATCGAAAAATGAGGATTTGTTCCTATCAGTGTACCATCATATGTTCCTATAAATTCAACAGTTCCAGTTATGGATTCTTTAATTTGAATATAATGAAAGAAAGGTTGTTCAATATCAATTTCATCAATCATAGAATTTATTGATATGACACTTTCAATATTTACAGGTACATGAACATTCAAATCAGAAAGTTTTTGTCCCGTCGTATCAGTTATAGAAACATCAGAAATTGTGACTAATTTTGGAATAGGCATATTTACATCAATAAAATCAGAGTAAGAAGTTTCAGATTCTGAAAATAGTAAAAATCCCACAGCCCTTGAATCAATATTATCACTTAAAACAAATGGAATATCAAAATTAGTTGTTATTTTTCCTAATTCCAATGTTGAAACTTTAAGAAATCTAGGAGGATCAAACCCATCATAAAATGCAAAATGGATATTTGTGTTAGGATTTACAGTATCACCAGATTGTAAAATGCCTGAAAAATGGAACAGATTATTCAATATAACTTCAGTAGGCAATAATATCAAATCATTTTGTTTTGCTACGGCAGAATCAAAGCCTAAAAGAGAAACTGATGCCTGAGTAATTTCAGAGTTAGGGGAATGTGAACGAATTGAATAAGGGGATTGACCATCTATGGCTATAACATCTAGAACACTAGTGCCTTCAACAATTTCTAAAGGGTTTGAATTAAAGTCATCATAGAAAGTTACCTGTATTCTTACATTTGTTACAGAGGTATGGGGATTGTTATTATCCACAGTTCCAACTACAACAGTGTATCCTTCAGAATCTTTGTAAACAAAAGGGGGTTGATCACTCAAAAACACAGATAATGTTTGATTGTTATCTGTGAATTCAGCTGAAAATGCTTGAGAAAGAGGAATCAGTAAAACGAAAAATATACTAAAAATTAATTTTTTCATTAAAATTCTTCCACATTAGAAACTAATTTTGTATTAATATGTCATATAGTGAACAAGAAAGGTAACAACGTTTAACCTAGTTTACACTAAGCCAAAAAATAATAAAAAGAGATGTAAGTTTTAGTTCCTCTTTGCGGTAATTGCTAACCAGTAAATTAATCCCGGTGCTAAACCGACAATAAGTGGAATGAATACTGGCCATCCATCTGCTGCGTTTGCCATATGTAAAAACCAAAAGTTATCCTATTTAAATCCATCCTGGAATCTGAATTTCAGAATAGATCTGAAGAGTGGACCGGACGGAATTTGAATCCGTGACCCCCCGCGTGCAAGGCGGGTATACTACCAGGCTATACTACCGGCCCACACGAAAAGTGGTAAAAGTGTGGATTTTAATTGTTGTCTTCTTGGCAAGAATTTTATTTGAATGTAAAAGAAATTTTCTCATGGTACTTTTAGAATCACAAATCAAATTAAAATCTGGAGATATTGCACCAGATTTCGAATTATTAGGAATTGATGACAAAAAACATTCCCTTAATGATTATAACAATTACAAAGGAATTTTGATAATTTTCATGTGTAATCATTGTCCATATGTTAAAGCTAAAGTGAATGCATTAAATGAATTATATGAAAAATGTGGAAAAGATATTGCAATTATTGGGATTAACAGTAATGATTCAACAGATTATCCTGAAGATAGTTTTGATGCAATGAAACAAACAGCAAAAGAAAAAGGATTTGAATTTGATTATTTAGTAGATGAGACACAAGAAATTGCTAAAAAATATGGTGCAATGTGTACTCCAGACCCATTTTTGTTCAATAGTCAAAAACAGTTAGTATTTCATGGAAAAATAGATAATGCAATGAAGCCAGAAGATGCAGCTACTGAAAAAACAATGATCAATAATATGAAAAAACTTTTGTCAGATGAAAAAATTGAAAAAGATTTTGACCCATCGATTGGTTGTTCAATCAAGTGGAAAGAAAATTAAACTTAAATGACTCAAACCTAGAGAATTGTTCGTGGGCTCGTAGCTCAGCTTGGCTGGAGCGTTCGACTGATAATCGAAAGGTCATGAGTTCGAATCTCATCGGGCCCATTTGAGTTATTTAAAATTTTGAAATGTGGTATCAGACCATTGTAAGATATCATGAAGGTTTTCAGATATCAGATCAGCCTTAATTTTTGATTTTTTTGATATCTTTGTACATAATGTTAATTTCATACGTTTTCCAGATTTTTCTTTAATAGGAGTTATAGAATCTACAAAAAAGATCACACCTTCACTAGTTTGTGAAAAAACAACAACGATCAATATTCCAGGTTTTTGTTTCCATATTTTGCTAATTAATTTTTGAAAATCAAGATCAAATAATACATTAATTGCATGTGACATATCGCCTAGATGAGACACATTCCATCCACCTGAATGAAACGCAGAAGATGCAGCTTCAGAGATCAAGGTACTTTCAGAGTCTGCAGCAATTACAACTATATTTTTTTGAGGATTGGGAACTACCTGAAGTTGATTAATGATTTGAAGTGATTTTGAAATGGTATTTTTGAGAAGACTGAGTTCAGATGAACCGATTTTTCCTTCATCATATAATTTATTGATTGGATTAATTGCAGGTATTATTACCTCAAGAATAAGTAAATTTATCGAAGCACCTGAATGAATACAGTTACGAATTAATGAATAGACTTGTTGCTCAGTACCCTTCGTCAAATTTTCAAGAAATTTTGAGGTGATCTTGAAATAATCATCAGGGAAAGTGAAGGATTCTTGATCAGGTTCTAAAAACCATAAAGTAACATTTCCAATATTTTTTTGTCTCAATAATCCTTCTGCTGCAAATACTTTGAGATATTTTGTCATGGTGATTCTACTAACACCAATTTTTTCAGAAATTTCAATACCAGACATTCCAGTTGTAGAATCACCTAAAACTGAAATCAATTTCTCTCTGATTTCTTCAGAAGAATATCCTTTACCCATACTGTTCTTCAATTATAGTATCGTATAAAGACTAATTTAGATTTAAACGCTTACGTAAAAATCCTTTCAGATGTATGATTTGTTTTAAAAAATATGTTTTTTAGAAAATTATTCTTAACAGTTATTATGCAATCTCCACATTTCAAGATCGTGTCCTTCAGGAATGTTTTCACAAGAATCATCTAAAGTATATCCTCTTAATTCATTGTATATCTTGATTTGTTCTGGAGTAAGAACGTCCATCATTAAGAGATGAGATTGTAAATGAACATTACGTAATTTGGCATAAAATTCTGCACTTTCATGAATTTTTTCGTTAAGATAATTTTCATCAATTAACCCCTTTGAGAATTGTTCATCAAGTTTCATCTCAATTGAGAGTATTTTGTTTCCTAAAGTTATTGCCTCCGTATTCATTTCTTGATAGATATATTCAATTTGTTTAATTTGTGATTCAGTTAACTCCATCTGTTGTGCTAAATCAAGTACATGTCGTGGACCTGGATAACCATTTAATTCTGCAAGTTTTGCCATTCCTCCAAACGGAGTTCCAGTACCAGATTTCAGACCATCAATGTCAGAAGTAGAAAGAGATTTTACATCTCTTACATGTTCTCCAGCATATGGTGAAGTTATATCGCCATGTAAAGAATTTTGAGAACTTTGGTCATATAGGATAAAACCAGAAACTATTGCAATTAAGAGAATTATAGACAAAGACAGGATAATTTTTTCTTTATTCATAATTTGATAAATTTTGTGAATCTTAAAAATTAAACGTAATCATATTCTTCTTCAGTTTAACTCATCTAGAAATATATCCCAAAAACACCAGACCTACCAAACAGCACTATCATCATCGGGAATTTTCTCACATAGAACTTGACATTTTTTACAGATCAAGATTTTTTTGTTTGAAATACGTTAAGATAGTTAGGTTATTTGATCATTCTATTTCTACTAAATCTTATTAACATCTAATAATCAAAATTAATCATGAAACACGCAAATATTTGCGAGTTTTATACGCGTACCCGTCGAAGCTTTGTCACAAATAATTCGTTTTCGTGTAAAGTTCTGATTGAAATAACTTCATATGCAAATGTTGAAAAACTAATTTGCATTTACAAATAAAGATAATTTTTTAAAATAAAACAATATATACTTGAGTACTTTAATGTACGGTAAGGAAAAGTAAATTGCCAAAAGCAGGATTCAAATCAATCACAGTTTCAGAAACAGTATACGATAAATTCCATGAAGTTTATCAAAAGAGTAAAGACGACCTTACAATGAAAGGGGTCAATAGTTTTTCAGGTTATGTTACTTTCATGTTAGAGGAGATGATGCAAAAAGACAAGACCTTTGCAAGATATGCTCCAAAAATTGAAAAGATATCAGTTGATGATGATCGTGTTATACTGAAAGATAATATTAAAAATAGAATTGCAGAAGTTGCAGTTCAAAAAGGAGAGTTATTTTGTCAATTATGTGATGAGAAAGATTGTGTACATGTAGGATTTGTATTCTCATTACCAGATGTGTATGAGATTCTAAATTCTAGAGGAATTAAACATCCAAAATAAAACCAATGGAGGAGGTGGGATTTGAACCCACGAACTCCTGAGAGACAGGATCACCCATTATTTGATCTTAAGTCCTGCATGTCCAAAAGCAAATTGCTTACTTTGGCCAGGCTTGATTACTCCTCCAAAAGGGTAAAAATCTGCGAGAGATTTAACAGTTTAGAAGAATTTTGACCAGAATGAAGAATTATAAGGATTTTATACTGTGGAAATTTGTGCTTCGGTAGCTCAGTCTGGTAGAGCGTTACATTGGTAATGTAAAGGTCACGGGTTCAGATCCCGTTCGAAGCTTCTAATAATTTTTAATTAGTAATTCAAAGTGACCAGTTCTTTTTTTAGAGTCTGAATTGATAGATCGATTCGCTTGAATTTTACTTACTTTCCAAGATTTTTTTGAGAATAATTCAGATACATCATCAGAATCAGAATTAGATAAAAGAACTTTACAGCCTTTTGCATCTAAATTATTACAAAGTTCAGCCAATCTATTCAAATCATCAAAAGAGAAATTTTTGTTAGTATAACTTGTAAAATTAGCAGTAGTACTAACTGGTTGATATGGCGGATCAAAATATACCAAATCACCTTTTTTAGCATCACTTAGAACTGCTTCAAAATCACGACATTTTATAGAGACTTTACTTGCTTGTAAAATACTACTTACAGCACGAAGATTTTCCTCATTTACAATATTTGGATTGGTGTATTTTCCTAATGGTACATTGAATTTTCCTTTACTATTAACTCGATATAATCCATTAAAACAAGTTCTATTCAAAAATAGTAATCTAGATGTTTTTTCAATTGCACTTCTAGGATTACTTTTTCTTACAGAATAATAGTAAGATTTGGAATCTTTTTGATAATTTCTTTCATGGCTTTTTAGAGATGTGATTAAACCATCAATTCTATCTCTAATTGTGATATAAGATAAAACAAGATCAGAGTTTAAGTCAGAGATACTACATTTTTGGCCATTTCGTTCAGTCAACATATGGAATAATAATGCACCACCACCCAAAAATGGTTCAAAATAAGTTCCAAAGGAATCAGGTAGATTTTGATTCAGTGTTGGAATTAATTGTCGTTTACCTCCAGCCCATTTTACAAAAGGTTTTGGAGTTACAAGAATCTGACCATATTGTTGCTTCACATAGTATAATCACAAGATTACATATCCTCAAAATAGACAACAAAAGATCACAACCTGTGCAATATTTTTTAATCAATTTTTGTAGTTTAGAGAATACTCTAAGAGAGAATAATAAAATGAAAAGGAAAAGGTTGGGTGTTTAGTCCCACTTTGACCAAGCGGCCATCCATCTGTATGTCCAAGTATTAAGTTTACAACCTAATGCTGCGAACGTACATCCTAAGACTGCACTAGCACCTGCACCGAGCGCAACTGGACTGTTATAGAACTTTCCTACTTGCGGTTCTATCGGTGTCATGTATGGTGGCAATGTTGGTCTTGGGTATTTGAATGCCGTTTCAAGTGGGTCTGCAACTGTTATCAGGTTTACCATGTTGAATAATGGTAAAGACATTCCTACAAGTACACCTCCAAACAGTATCAAACTATGTTTGTTCTTCTTTGTTGCCCAGTAAACCAAGTCCAACAGCATTGCTGATGGTAGCCAAACTGGAGTTACAATGAAGTCATACGGATAGCCGAGTGAAAACCATGCGGCTTTGGCTACCCAAGTATATACTGTCATAATGAGGCCATAATATGTTGCTGTGCCCGGAACGCCCGTAAACGTAAGATAGTATGTTGCTCCTACGATAAGCATCAACGTTTGCGATATTGAGAATACCGTGTACGAAGTCCAAGCCCAGTCAGTATAGAAAATGTAGTCACCTGCGTTAATTGTTAACAGTGTTGAGTTAACTGCAACTACTACTATGAATAAGTAGTGGGTACATCGTCTTAACCAGACCATACGAAATTGAGGAAAAAGTCACTATATAAAATTTTATAGTGTGATGAAGATCGTCATGCAGATATTACAAATATGCAACAATGTTGTTCTAAACTAAAATGAAAAAGAAGTGTCTGAAGGGTTTTACCTTCTGATTACCATCCAACAAATAGTGACACAAATAATACGAATACTATTGCACCACCAACACTGGCACCAACGATACCATTGCTGTTTTTGTTAGAACCTTCTTCCATGACTTTAACACAGAAGATGTAACCTATTGCCTCGATGATTGTGAGTACGATGAATGCAAAGTGACCACTTGCTGTTGGGTATGCCCAAGGATAATAGAAATATCCTGCTGCTGTACCGCCGAAAGTAGCTATCAATGCTGCCCAGAATGAAATAGTAATCATACCAGTCATGTTTTCAACGCGTTTTCCAATCATTCGTTCTACGTCAGCGCTTGATGAACCACCAGCACTGCCAGATCCGAATCCTTTTGGAAGAGTCATTATGGAATTAATCTAATTCAGAATCCTTTTAAGTCTTTCTTAAATCAAAGCGCAGGTACGATCTACGTAATTTTCTAAAAATAATAAAATAGAAAAAAAAGTGTGCTAATGCACTTTTTCTATGGAATTGATCTGCTGTACAATTTGCCTTCTAAAGCCATCTTGTACATTTCTGCAACATATGGGTTCTCACCTGG
>JAANXA010000011.1 GCA_018263505.1 Candidatus Nitrosopumilus sp. | reverse complement strand
GCAAAAGCTACAAAGACTAAAGCAAAAGCTACAAAGACTAAAGCAAAAGCTACAAAGACTAAAGCAAAAGCTACAAAGACTAAAGCAAAAGCTACAAAGACTAAAGCAAAAGCTACAAAGACTAGAGGTAAAAAACTAAAAGATGAGCCAATGGCTGATGGTGGAATTGTGATTGTAGAGGATGACTTAGAGATTGATCAAGATAAAATCAACGAAGAACGAAGAGCATACTTGGAAGAAGCAAGATCCCAAGAAGCTTCTGACTAGAAATCTTTATCACATGGAATAGTGTATTGTAATCATGCGTGCATTATGTTTGGTTACTGTCAAACCCAGAAAAGTAGACACGGTTGTTGCAATTTTAAAAAAGAAACGTAAAATTGTAAAAAAAGTAATGGTCGTTACTGGAAGGGCAGACATTAGTGCATTTTTACAAGGAAATATTGATGAGATCAATCAGATAGTGATTGATTTTAAAAGAATCAAAGAGATTGTTACAACTGAAACATTGATTGAGGTGGAGGTTGATTTGGGTTGGTAAGAGCAATAATTTTGGTAAAATCTCCAAAAAAACTAATTGCCGCAAGATTACAAAAAGTTGAATTTGTTGTAGATTCATTTCCTACCAGTGGGCAGTTTGATGCAGTAGCAGTTATTGATGTAAAAGAACTCATTCAAATCAAAGAAGTTGCAACTAAAATTCAAAAAATCAACGGTGTTGATAGAACAGAGACAATGGTAGAAGTTCAATGAGAATTGATTTAAACGAGTTCATAGCATAGTTGACATGAATATTAAAAAAGTAGGAAATGTAATTTTAGCAGTTAAAGATTTAGATAAATCCATTCAGTTTTATAATGAAATAATCGGTTTGCCAGTAAAACATCAAAGACGAAGTTGGGTAGATTTGGGGACTGGGGGAGCTTTACTAAGTTTACATCCTGCATCTCTAACTGCACAACACAGTGGAAGTTCCATTGAAAATGGGATAACTATTGGATTTCTTGTAGGTGATGTAGCATCAGCTGTTGAGGAGTTAAAGGGAAAAGGCGTAAAGATTTATCGAGATATTATTGAGAAAGATTCGGGACGCAATGCAATAATTTGTGATCCTGATGATTATCTGATTTCTCTGTTTGAGCCGATTTTTGATGACAAAGAACAACAAACTGGCGGTTACCACGGATTTACGCCAGCATAGATTACTTTTTGAATATCTAAAATAAAATCATTCTAGTTTAGTGATCAGATCTTCATGACGAGTCATTGGGACTATTTTGATAGTACTGATTGAGGAAATTCCAACATCTATACATAATCTTTCAATATCGTGCGCATGTACTGCATCGATAATGATTATCCATTGATGTTCTAGAACTGAAATATAGAATTCAACAATTTTGTTAATGTTGAATTTTTTCATTTCAGTATCAATCCTGTCTTTAAGTTCAGCAAATGTTTTTCTACTGTCTTCATTATTAATCGGACAAGATTCAGGACTATGAGTTGCAAAAACTCCAAATAACATGATTTGAGAAAATAGAATAAACTATTAAACTTGTTCTTGATTTTATCAAATTTTTCATGTGTTGATTGTATCTAAACAAAAAACAATGCATTAATTTTAAAAAATATCTATCTTAGATTTATCTAATTAGCTAGATCTAATTTTGATACTGTTTAAATTAGTCAATACACTATTGTATTTATGAAAAATTGTAGAAATTGTAGAAAAATATTCAATGCAAAAAATGCGTCGTTTTGTTCTGAGAGTTGTTACAAATTCTACAATGATGCTTTGAAAAGAGTAGGTATTATTCAAAAAGAGCAAACAACTGATTTTGCATTAAAAGAAAATCAAATTGATTGTAAACATGAATATTCAAAAAATGGCAGCATTAGTTGTAGAAAATGTGGTCATACAACCCTTCTGAGACATTGATGTTTGAATTAATTCCACATCTAACAAATACCAGAAAATCTTAATTGTTCAAAATTTGAATTAGTTTTATGCCCGTTATCAGGAGCGTACAGAAATGAAGTGTATGCGATGTGACTATTTGATGGACAAAATGACGGTGTGTCATCAAATTTGTCCTAACTGTGGAGCAGTGTTGGATTGTTCAGACGGAGTAGAAGATTAGTTGGAAATCAAGCAGAACGAAAAATAAAAAACAATATCAAATTATTTTTTTTATCGACGAAATAATTTTTTCTAAGTTTTTTGCTTTTCTTTCAATTGACACATAGTATGTAATATCTTTTTTTTGTAGAATTATTACCGTTATCTTTTGATGTTGTAAAATTACATGTTCTAGTTTTCCTACAGAATTTGCAGAGTCTTTTCTCAAAGTCATTAACGTTGATAAAATAAAAAATTCATTTTTTACTTGATCTGGTTTCAATAATGGTTTTAATTTAGGATTTACAATTCCTGTCAAAGTTCTACCGTATAGATTTATGACTCCGGCATATCGAACACTAGAAGATATTTTTAGAATACTTTGACATTGTTTGCGATATTTAATTATGGTATCTTTCCATTTTTCAGCAGGGGTTTTTACCATGATTCAAATTAAATTTTGAAATTAATAAGGATTCGTGATAAAAATGATTTTCTCAAATAATCAAATAAATATAAAATTTCAGTTATTTAGAATTTGATTCTTTTTCTAATTTTTTCTTTAACTCTAAATTTTCTTTGAGAAGTTTATCATTTTCAGTCTTTAGTGTGTTAACAGTATCTTGTCGTGTGTACAATGGATGTCCAGGTGGAACAATATTGTTATTCATTGATAATAGTCCTGAAGCATATTGTTGATACATTTGCTGAAAACCTTGAAGTTTTTGATTAATTGTAGATGCATCTTTAGCAAATTGCTCTCTTAGTGGATTTTCATAAATTTTGAACATTGGGTGATTTCGTCCAGGAGGAATTCTTGGGAATTGAAATGCCATGTGAGGAATACTTGGATTCAATCCATAGAGGTTTTGCAAATGCTGATTTACTGCTTCATCCATGAAATCACTTGATATTTGCTATATTTCTGCATTACTTTAGGCATTTGATATACTGTTTAGTAAACTATCAGTCATTTTAGCTCAAATTGAGTTGATCGCAGATCCTTATAGAGTTCCGCTTTGGATCGCAAATACACATGACAGAATCAAAAACATGTATACGATGTAAAAAAGAAATAATTGAAAAAGATCTACACAAAATTGTAATTTATGTAGTTCAGAGAAAATTTACCGAACATCATTATGAACATGTAGAATGTCCTGACAAGTTCACAGTTTAGAGTAAATATTCATAGGTTCACAATTAGTGTTTTGAAATAATTAATTTTTGTGTTCAAAAACTTTGTAAATTTCACCAGTTAATCTAGAACGATATTTCCATTCATCTTCTTTCCAAACAATTTGAACAAATTCATTTTGCAATGTTGGGTGCAGTCTTTCATATACATCCCCACCAATTAAAATTTGGTTAGGTTTTGCCATACTCTGAATCTTTGCTGCAATATTCATTGCAGGTCCCATTAAATCCACTTGGGATTTCTCAATGTCGGCACCATATCTGACAACAAAATTTTGTCCAAAATCAATTCCAATTTTCACTCTAAGATCTGGATAATCATATTGATCAAGTATTGGATTTATTCCCTTTTGAATTACAGTCAACATAGATTTTGCACAAGTACTTGCATTATCTGATGCAAGTAAACCATTTTCTTCTGCTTCAAAATATCCAATTACTGCATCTCCTACAAATTTTAGAACATAACCATGATGTTGTCTAATTACAGATGCCATTTCTTGAGCAAATGAACTGATAATTGTTGCAATTTTCTCCCCAGGCATTTCTAAAGTCATCGTAGTGGAACCTACCAAATCAACATAAAGAACAACCATGCTTATTTTAGAAAATACATGTTTACGCAAATATTGTTCAGATTCATTTACAACACCAGAATACTCATATCCCTTTTTGAGAGCACCCCAAACTCGTTTTTGAGTTTCCAAAATCATGCTTTCAGAATCTAAAATTTGTTCATGTGGTTTAGTGTGAATATCCAATACCCCAGGTGTTTTATCCAAATTAGAGGATGTTTTGATTTTTTTGTTTGTTTCACTCATGATTTTTCTTTATTCCAGGGGGAAATCAACCTTACATTGAATGCATTTCCCTCTTTTTCCCTTATAGTGTTCGCTATAATATTCAATAATTTTACTATTACATTCATGACATTTTAAGTTGGAATTTGTCATGCCTAGAGATAGTCACAAATCTATTTAGACATTGATGAAGGTTTAAGGAGAACAAAAATTGGCTATTTTTGTGCGTTTAGGTACTAGATCACCCAATGAATTCATACAATTATTAAATAAAAAAAATGATGTAATTCAAAAAATTTTTGTTGAGAAAATTTCAGATTTGACAAAAATAATAAATGTCAAAGTTATGATGGGAGATTCTACAGTAACTGATCAAAAAACATTTGATCCAAAAATAATATCTGATTATTTTCAAAAAATAAATCAAAAATTAGAAGGTTGGTCATTACAGGAGGTATCAATTTCAAACAATGAAGATGTTAGACGAATTTTTACAAAATTTGAAATCATGGAGGGCAATTATCTAATATCAGGACACATTTCAATTCAGTTCCATGTTTTACTATATTATAAACCAGAACAACGTGTAATTGATTGTCAAAAAGAATTATCAAAAATTGTAGATATTACAAAAAATAAAGAACAACAATTGTCTGATAATAGTGATCAATTAGTACTGAACAAATTAAAAGAATTAGGATACAAAGATTTTGATCATCAAAATTTATTTAAAATATTTTATGAAAACGATGAATTACGTGAAAAAATATTTTCAGAAATTAAAAAGGATGCAGGGACAAATTTCAAAGAATTATCAGAGAAGAAAAAAGAACTGTTTAATGAATTAGATACATTGTTAATGGAAACCTATCAGATTGTTCCAGTGTTAATTGATGATGCAAAATTAGTTTCAGGTGAGGAAGGGTGTCTGTGTACCTTTGATTTAGAATTTGTAAAAAATGAAAACAAAGAAGGATTATTTGATCCTAGAAAAATTTCAGATTCTACTAAAGAAAAAATATCAAACCGTCTAGAAGAATTAGAAAATATTATCAAATCATAAATTCAAATACTTTGGTAAGTAAATGGAAATCCATTTTGGGTGATTTTGAAAATTTACGCATAAAATTTGACAAAATATGTTAATTTTGTATAGAAGAAGTCAAATACATCGTTTAACTAGCAACATTTCCAATGAACCCATCATATGATGAAATAGTAAAGGCAAATTCCATGAGAGGGAATGAAATTAAAAAAACACCTTTGATTCATTCACCCACATTTAGCGATATTACCGGATCTAATGTATACCTAAAAGCAGAATTTAGACAAAAGACTGGTTCATTTAAAATCAGAGGTGCATATTATAAAATAAAATCATTATCTGATGAAGAGAAAAAACGAGGAGTGGTTGCAGCATCTGCAGGAAATCATGCTCAAGGAGTAGCTTTTGCATCTGCATTAGAAAAAATACCATGTACGATTGTAATGCCAAAAAATGCATCACCGGCAAAAGTTTCAGCCACCAGAGGGTATGGGGCAACAGTAATTCTTGAAGGAGTAAACTATGATGAATCTTCAAAAAAAGTCAAAAAGATTGCTCAACAAACAGGAGCCACAATCATACACGCATTTGATGATCCACAAATTATTGCAGCCCAAGGAGTAGTGGGATTAGAAGTATTGGAACAATTGCCAGAAGTAGATGAAGTGTATGTGCCAATCGGAGGTGGAGGATTGGCTGCTGGAACATTAATTGCAATTAAAGAAAAGAATCCAAATATCAAAGTAGTTGGAGTTCAATCAAGTTCATTTCCATCAATGTATGAATCAATCAAAAATGGAACTCTTACTGAGAGTGGTGGTAATAGAACCATTGCAGATGGAATATCTGTAAAAATGCCAGGTGAAAATACATTTTCCATAATCAAGGAATTGATAGATGATGTTGTTCTTGTAGATGATTCAGAGATTATAAAGACAATGTTTTTGCTTATGGAGAGAATGAAGTTTGTAGTAGAACCGGCAGGAGCAGTTAGTTTGGCATATCTAATATCCAAAAAACCATCTCCTGGAAAGAATGTTGTTGCAATCCTTGCAGGAGGAAATGTGGATATGTATCTATTAGGACAAATTGTAGATAAGGGATTAGCTGCAATGGGTAGGTTGTTGGTTCTTTCAATGGCACTGCCTGATAGGCCCGGAATTTTCAAAGAAATCGTAGATGAGATTGCTTTGGCCAATGCAAATATTGTAGAAGTAATCCATGACAGATTAAGTTCAAAAGTCAATGCAGGTGCAGTAACAGTTACACTTAGTCTTGAGACTCAAGGAAGAGAGCAATCAGATAAGCTAATTGCAAAACTACGAGAAAAAAACATCCAATTTACATTATTGACATAAAATATTCAATTATGAACAATTGTTTTATTCAATGAATAAATTCAAAAAATTATCCAGATTATTTTAAAATCTTTGACATTAATTATGCATCAGCATACATTGAAACTTCCCAAGCTGTAGGAGTTTGAGCAAATGCTGTATATTCTTTGTATTTTAATTCCGAATAAGTATCAAGGAAATCTTTTGTAAATACCTCTTCTAAGAATTTTGAATCACTCTTTAACGAATCTAAAGCACCTTTGAGAGATAAAGGCAATGCTCCAATTCCGTATTCGCGTTTTTTTTCTACAGATAATTTGTAAACATTTTCTTCAATTGGATTTCCAGGATCAATTTTATTTTTAATTCCATCCAATCCTGCCAATAATAATGCAGCTTCTAGAAGATAGATATTTGCAGTAGGATCAGGTACTCGATATTCCATTCGTTTACTTTTTTCTTGGTTTCGATTATACATTGGGACTCTGATTGCAGCAGAACGGTTTGCTAATCCCCAACATACATTGACTGGGGCTTCAAACCCAGGAATTAGTCTTTTGTAAGAATTCGTAGTTGGATTTGAAATGGCACATAATGCAGATGCATGATTTAGAATACCTCCAATGTAATATCGTCCAGTTTGACTCATTTGAGCTGATTCATCATTTTCATCATACATCATATTGGAATTTTCATTCCACAGACTTTGATGAGTATGCATAGCTGATGCATTATCTCCAAAAATTGGTTTTGGCATAAATGTTGCAACTTTGTTTTTTCGTTTAGCTTTGACTTTGACAAGATTCTTCACAGCAATGACGTTATCTGCCATAGAAATCATATCATCATAGACTAGATTGATTTCACATTGACCAGAAGTTGCAACTTCATGATGTTCGGCCTCAATTTTTATTCCAAAATGATTATACAAATCATCACAGATGTCTTTTCTAAATCCTTCAAGAGTGTCTTTTGGTTGTGATGGGTAATACCCCTCTTTGATGTCAATTGCAGTACTAACATTACCTTTTGCCCACGGAGATTCTTTGGATTCTATTGAATAGCCTGAACCTGCACCTGAATGAGTTGCAGCATAAGGTGAAGGGTAAACACTGATGGCATCAAAAACAAAGAATTCAATTTCTGGGCCCCAGTTTGTATGAGTTAATCCAAATTCAGGTAATTTTTCAGATGCTTTGAATGCAATTCCTCTTGAATCTCTATTGTATCTTGACTCTTTTCTAGTACTACCATCATACAAATCACAAAAAATTCTAGCATTTTTTCTATTGCCTGGATCATAATCATTTGGGAGAATTTTAAAGGAACTTGGATCTGGCATTAAAATCATATCAGAATTGTTTACAGATTTGAATCCGGTAATTGAACTTGCATCTAATTTTTCAAGACCATTAACAAAACTATCTTTATCGATTGCATAACTTGGCATTCCTACATTGTGAAGTTCTCCAAAAATATCTACAAACCACAAATCAATGAATGAAATTTTTTCATCTTGCATAATTTGCAATACTTGTTCTGCATCCAACGGTTAAAAATAGAAAATC
The DNA here is from genome assembly GCA_018263505.1 of Candidatus Nitrosopumilus sp. Classification (GTDB taxonomy): domain Archaea; phylum Thermoproteota; class Nitrososphaeria; order Nitrososphaerales; family Nitrosopumilaceae; genus Nitrosopumilus. The sequence continues at coordinate 23,233 of JAANXA010000011.1, read as the reverse complement.
AGTTTACTAATAGTAAACAGGTAAGATAGAATTGTCAATGTTGTCAGGTTAATTTTAAGATAAATTGGTTTTAAAGTTAAAAAGATCACATCCATATTTTATTCAAACATTGAAAAAATAATTCGTTTAAAATTATTATCTGGATAGTGATAAAGTTTTTTCATACATTCTGGGCATATCATATACATCATTCAATCCCATTTCTTCTCTAACTTTATCGATATGTTTATCCACTCTATTCATTACTTTGTCAAAAACCCGATCTTTATTTCACGAGGTAAAAATGAACCACCTAAGAAATTGTGTCCTTGTAAATCAATGATAAAATTATACAATTCATCAACAGTTTTGTAAATTACTTCTTCCGTAGCCTCTACAGAACCAGAAACAATCTTTATTTGTTTTATCAATAAATCTCTACATTCTTTTCTTGCGTCAAAAATTTCTTTAGATGGTGGACGATTCGTTACACTTGAAAGAATCAACAAACCTATCAAAGGTTCATCCGATTTTCCTAGTTGTTTTTGGAAATTCTAACCAAACTTGATATGTGTTATAGGCTTCAATAAAGGAAATAACAAATGGAAAACACTGATTCAAAATGCTTATAATCATACCCTCGTACAAAGATCGAAAATTGATTCATAATGGTTAACACAGAGATTTTTTCACAAAAAGCAATTAAAAATATCCCGGCAGTAAACAAACACATATGTGAAAAACGTCCAGAACCTTTTGGTGTCGATGATTCCTCACTATTACCACAGATTTTTGAACGTGTTAATAACCACAATGACATTCCTGACAAAAGAAAAAGAGTCATTACAAAAGCAAGTCATCTTTTTGCAGGGATAATTTTTGTACAGCCTTTCAAAAATGGTAATAAAACAACTGCAGAAATAATAACAAAATATTTTCTACAGCAAAATGGATACAAACTACCAATTAGAACTGAGCAAGATAGTTTAGAATTAATTGAATTAGAAGTGAGTATTAGTCCGTAAAAATTATTTGAAGATAAATACAATTGTGCGTTTGATAAAATAAAAAATTATTTTCATTTTGGTTTTTTTGATCATTTTTATTTTTTATCCAATATATCTAAAAGGAGCATTGGCATCAATGTAACAATCACACTGTAATGGAGTCATTATGAGTGTTAAGTATGATGTCAACAGGGTTTGTCAAAATAAAAAAATATTAGCAGATTTGAATGTCTTGGTTCAAACTAAATTCTAAGACTCCTCAATGCCTTCTCTTTTATTTCTATTTTTTTATGTCAATTCATTGCAGACCCTTTATATGTAAATGGACATATATGTCCAAACTATAAATGATCTGCATACTATACATAGTATATGATACAACAAGAAATATCGACTTTAACACGATACAAAGATGCAGTGCAATTTGCTCAGGAGCTTCCACCCAGACCTGTCTATAGAATCAAAGATGTTGCAAAACATGTTCATGAACGAACTATTCGTAGAAGAATAAAAAAATTAACCGAGATAGGATTGGCACAATATAATCGAGGAAAGTTTACCATCAAAAGAGAAGTTATTGCACAACCAATTATCGTACTAGAAAAATTAATTCCATCTTTTATTGCATTAACACAAGCAAGGAGATTTGGAAAATCATATAGACAATCTGATATTAATTTCATGATGAAGAATTTACCAGAAAACTCTACAATAACCTTAGACTATCCTGCATACAAAATGACAAAATTCCAATCGGCTCATGATCTTTATGTTTATGTTGATAATATAGAAAAGACAGCTCAATTTTTGAAAAAAAATAATTTTAGAGAAGGAACAAAAGGAAATATTGTAATTCTTCCAAAAATAGGTTCATTTGAAAATACAACAGAACGATTGTTTTTGGATTGTGTTGCAAAAGGAGGGAGAAGTATGATGGATGCAATTGCAATTCAACTAAAACATAAAGATCAAATTAATGTCAAAGCTAGATTCACAACTGAGATGTTACTAAAAGTACAGGAAGACTTGCCACTTGAATCCATACATTGAAGAAGCAGTTTTAATAACTCAAGATTTAGGTGAGGTAACTTTTGTTGGAGCAGTAGCTGTATTTTTACATACTCAAAAAAGCAGAGAATCTCAAGATCTTGATTTTGTCGTAGCAGAACAAATAACTCGTGAAGAATTTCTGAATTTAAATTATAGATTTGTAGAAGAAAATGGTAAAGAAAAAACATACACTCCTAGAAACTATAAGATTGATGTGTATCGTTCACGTGAATTAAATGAAATTCCATTACAGAGAATAATTGATACACAAGCAACAATCCAGGTGGACAAGAAAGGCACTACTGTCAATACAATTTGCTTAGAGGGGTTGATTGTTGCAAAATATAGGGCAAATCGAGACCAAGACCTTGAAGATTTGAGCATAATTGCAATGTATTGTTTTAGAGATATTGATTGGAAAATATTGAAAACATTCACAAAAAATGATCTAGAATTTGAACAAATTGCCAAAGATATGAAATTCTATAGAGATAATCCCTTGATTTGATAATGCTTAGTGTATCAGATTCTGATTTGTGGTATGAGTTGACTAAAACCCATGATTTTAGAGATGCAAAATGTGCAAGTATCGTCCTGGACAAACTGTCGCCAATCAAGTTACCCTAACACCTTATCTTGGTGACGTTCTTTGACCTAGTGTCTCGGACAGTGATGCAAGTACTGGTAGCTGTGCCATTGCTCACATTGATGTCTACGTTGCCAAGTATTGGAAATATGGTATCAAAGCAGAGTCAACAGGATCCCATTATTAGGATCACATTCCTATTTTTATTATGAATAAAAATTTCTTTATTTTATTTATGATTATTGCGTTTCTATCGGTTGTTGGACTGAGTTATGAAACATTGCAAGATTATGTAGAATGGCATATTACATTGAACAAAATAAATCAAAATGCGATTTATTTTAGTGATACCCATGTTGGATTAATTGACAAATACAGTTCTACGACATTAACCCATATTGATTATGTAAGTGATGACTCAATCAAAGCTACTTTCAATCAAAATAATTTTTTCATAGGCGATTATAAAATTACAGATGAGTTTGAATTCGTGAAAACAATACATGAGGGAGATAAGTTTATCGAGGTATGCCATCCTGACAAAGATGGAGTTTATCATATTTCCATAATGCATTTGGTTAGTGTGAATGCAACCCATGTGATTTTTGATCATTATGGGGGAGTTTTACCCAAACAAGCAGAATGCAAGTATCCTGAAATAATTGAACATAGTTTTGATGTAGAGTGGATTGAATTTCAAAAACTATTCTACAACACAGAATATTGATAGAAACTATACAGATACAAGCGATGCATGTAATTGATGTCATTTTCCTTTGGCAAATCACTGAATTGGGGTCTACAATACGTAATATGGGACACTGTTGTTCTCTTTGTACTTTAGAAGATTTGGATTTTGTTTGTTGTGTAGACATGAAATGTACTTTCCATAGGTATCAACTAGAATCAAATTTCTAGTATTTTGGGTTAGTAATGCTAAGCCTCAGTCGAGATGTAGTCCTTTCCTGAAACTATAATTTTCTCATAAGGCAAATTTGGGATAAGCCATTCCTCTTTTTCTTGTTTTTCTGAAAAAGGATCATATCCATTTGTCAAAACAAGATGGTTATCTTTTAGTTTAACAGAAAATCCATAACCCTTGAGAAATTTTACATCATAATGATTTTTTTCCTTTTTTTATTTTTTTACTAAGAATATTAAACAGAATTACAATTAAAAAATTATGAATAAAAAAATTATAATTTCAATTCTAGTTGTAGTATCAGTATCAATATCATTTGTAGGTTTAAATGCCTATATCTTTACACAATCAGACCGACTTCTTACAATTAAATTTAGTTGTTTTACTGGAATAAAGCCTAATGCATTCTCAGCTTATAGAACATATGATAATGGAACACATACTATTAACATGAATACTTGTGCGTGGATAAAAAATACCAATATGTTAACTGGTTCTGATGAATATCAGAAAATAAACAAAATGTCGTGTTCTGAACTCATAGAAAGAAATTCCAGTGGTGAGCCGTATCAAAATAAACAAAATAGATTGTTTGCTCAAGCAAAAATTACTAATTGTAATTTTGTGAAAGATTATGCTGGAACTTAAAACCAACACCGAATTAGGCACCTAGGTGAGTCCAAATTAAAATCAGTATGATCTAAACACAGTCATCATATCATTTCTATATTTTTTGCAGTTCATGCAAGACATGTGAATATAAAGATTTGTTCAATTTGGATTGAACTATTTTTTATTAATCTCATAATTTATGTAAATTTTAATGACGACAAAAAACATCAAAACAATTTTGTTTGCTTCTTTGATTGCTGCAATGATTCTTCCATTCTCAATGACTGGTATGGTAACAGCTCAAACAAGCGCACAAGATACACAAAATGCAGATGATATTCAAAAACTAAAAGACTACAAAAAAGAGCTCAAACAAGAAATCAAAAACACCAAAGATAAAGAAAAGAAAAAAGAATTCAAAGTAGTTAGCAAAAGAATTTCTTTAGTTATTGAATTATTAGAACTGGATTCTAATTCAACTACACCACAAGTAGCTGCACAAAGCACAAATGAACAAAGAACTGAGGCCGATATTATTGCTGAAATTGATGCAACTTTCGATTATACCCAAGAGAATGCATTCAGACCTATCGATAATCAAACAGAGTCAACTGAACCTCAAACAGCTGCATCTACTGTAGTGAATTGGCAAACATCAACAAAAACAAAATTCAACTGTAATACAATATCATATGATAGTGGTTACAATTGGGGAACCCTTGTAGGCTTAGATCTGCTTGAATCATACTTTGTAGCAGTTCAAGGTTATCCAGCTACTATTTATGAAATGGACAATAATTATTGTACCCAAAAAAGTTTCACACATGGCTATGTAGTAGCTAGAAATCTTTCAACAGGTGGCTTTTGTGATGTTAATTTCACACATGCAAATGATGCTGAATCTGGTTATTGTTGGGAATTTGGTGTAGGTGCTCCAGTCCTCATTTCAGCTAACGCTGATTATGGTGTCTGGAATCCATTTAGTACAGAAGGCTACAAATTCCTTTGGGTTCCTGCATAACCCTTTCCTTTTTATTTTAATATCTTATTGAGATGATATTGCTTACAAAGAAAAATCTTCTAAAAGCATTAATTATATCAATTCCAATTGTAATAATTAATTTTCTAAATAGACCATTTGAGCATCTGTTAAATGATGTTATAGAGAATCCTACCACTGAAATAGGTATGATCATTTCTATTAGTAGTAGTGTATTTCTTTTTTCATTAAGTTTTGTAATAGTTTTAGTAACCCTCAGATATTTGAATAAATAGTATGGTTATTCAATTCGGCATAAAACAATTAAAAGACTATATCGCACATGAAGAAAATAGTTGCCTTCCTTTTTAGGCGTACGTTTTCAACAATACAAATTATTATATAGAAAATGTGTCAAATATTACACATGGCATTGAGAGATGTAAAACCACTGGATTCTGAACAATGGAGTAAACTACAAGAAATTATGAAAAGAGGTTCATCAGAGAAACAACTGAAAACTATTCAAGAATCTAAAAGTCTAAGAAATGTCGAAGTAGAATTTTAGATTTTTTCAAAATTGTCTGAGCAATTTCAGAGAATTGACTTTAATGATAATACTTTAGTAAAATTTAGGAGAGTTAAAACTTCCAAGCAACTTTCTGGATTTGTTTCAGATATAGAAGAATTTAACAATTACATTGGCCCAGAAATGGATTTTGATTTGGAAAATAACATCACAAAAGTTTACCTGATTGAAATTGCTGGATATGTTGCAGGTTATTTTGATTTAGCAATGGCTCATCTTAGAAACAATGTAACTCCTAAAATTGTTAAAAAAGGAATTGAAAGTAATGTACCTGCATTATTGCTTAGTCGTTTAGCAGTTGATGTAACGTTTCAAGAGCATGGTGTAGGAACCACAATGGTGCATATGATCTTAGAAAAATTAGTTCCAAAACTCAAAAAAATATCTGGATGCAGATATTTGATGTTAAATCCACGAGATGATCTAGGTGTGAGAACTTTTTACGAAAATCTTGGATTTGAGTATATTGAAAAGCTCAAAACTGAACGACCCAAATGGTGGATATGGCGAAAAGTAGTAGAAAAATATGATCGTGAATCAGATGCTTTTTTATTTGATTTGATTGATGTTTCCGAAGAATCATGATTGGTTTTTAAATTATTATTGATTGTAAATTTACCTGTTAATTTGATATTGTGAAATATGATAAAATCAAAGTCAATTATACTAAGATTGAATAATAATCACATCATAACAAATCATATTTTTTCATCAGTTTTTTTGCCAGTTTAATTTCTGCCTCATCAAGATTGTCAGTTGATTGAACACTTCTTTCTAATTGTCTTTGAGTGTCTTTTAATTTCTGTTCTAATGCAGCAGTCTTTGATTCTTGTTTTTCTAATTTTTTTGTAAAACTGTCATTTAATTCATCAATGAAATCTTTTGGTATTTTTTTGTCTTCTACAAGAGATGTTAATTTGCTGAAAATATTGATTCTTTTTGATGCTTTTGCATATTCGCTTCTAAATGATTCTTTGAATAGTTCTGCTTGTTTTTCATAACTGTCTGGCTTGTGTCCAATTGCAATATCTGCCAAATCTCGTCTGCATCCAGAATCAATTAATAGAGATTTTAACAAGTCTCGTGTTTCATGTGAGTCTACATTGTAACTGTTTAACTCTGGTAGTTTTTTCAATACTCCAGAATGTTTTGCAAGTTTGAAAAAATGTTTGAAAACCCAGTTTAGGGTAACTGCATTGCCAAGTTTGTTTATGAATAACGGCTTGCCGTTCATCATTGGTTTTCCTGTCTTTTTTTCTCTATAATTGAGATAAGATTGAATCAATTCTACTGCATCACGGTCAAGACCGCCTTGATGTCTGAAACTTGTTTTAATTCGCACATGTTCAGTGATTACAGGACATTTTCTTAAGTCCCATGAGTTATGATCATCACTTCCAAACCAGTCAACTAGTTGCTGCCACACCTCAAAGTTGAATCGGTCAACTAATGTGGAAGCATCAAGACCTCTGTGAAACTTGCAGACAAACAATGTCTTCTCAACAATGTCAGGCTTTCCCAATGTCAGTATCTGCATAAATTCTGCAAGTGTCATGGATTGTTGCTCATCAAAGTCAGCTGATGATTTGTAGAGATTTTTAGGATCAAAACTGATTCTCACATACTGGTCATTTTTATCAAAGTATGATACCAATGTGCTTTTGATGCTTTTCATGTAACTTGCTTTTCTTCCCTCATGTTCATCCATATCCATAAGGTATAGTTTTAGCACCTTTACCACGTCTGTTTTATTTGGAATTGGTGCAGTTAGTAAATTAAACAAGTCTTCGATATTTTTGAATTGAACTGTTTGGTCTACTTGTTCAAACGTATTTGAGCCGGTTTGATGTGTTTTCTTTACTTTGATTTTTTGTTTGACTAGCCATTTGTCAAAGTTCCACATTTGTTGAAGGTATGACGATCTAACCGTTCCTTTCATACCTGTTTTTACATTTTTGAATTTCGAGCCTCTCAATTGAGGAAGCCAGTATTGTATTGTATCGAGTTCTTTGAACCATTGTGGAACAGTAGCATCACTTGTTTTTCTTTGCAATACCTTGATTTGAACACCAATTCGAATTGATGTGGATAATACAGATTTTGCACCTAGTTCACCTCTGTTTTTTGAGACCATCAAATCAATATGTTTGTCATAAAATTGGGAAGGTGAGAACACGTCACCTACATTATTCATCTCTTTTAGGATTTCTCTGTGTCTTTTTTGTATGTGAATTGAGTATTTTTTTGTATTATCGAATCGTTCTATTACTTCATATTGTACTTTTAATCCTAATTTATTCAAGATGTGCGTAAATAAAGTTAAGTTGATTTTAAATCTGTTGGAAAGTGGTACGTGATTGAAAGATTACGAACACATCGTAATCTGGTTAGACTATTTCAATAAGAATTTAAAAAAATCAAAAGGTAGGAGAGTAGGATTAGCAAAATGTGTTTTTGATCCATCTTTAAAAGAATTGATAGATGCGACAAAAGCAGCAGGATTTGAAATTACAGAATCAGACGATAAAGTGAGATTTCCTAAAAGACCATTTGTAAGATCAGGATACATTGTGTTACCAAAAGGATCCTCTAAGACAATTATTCTTAACAAGATTTCAGAAAAGCTTGTTACTAAAAGGTCCAAACAAACAAAATAAAATCAAATCTAGCTCTTAGCTAAAGTAAAGTTGACAGAAGTCTATGAAAACAATATCATTGTTATAATTTTTAATTGCAGGAGGTAGGCGAAATAATGCACCTAGCCGGTAGTGGTAGAGTGATAGTTCAACTATCTAAAGAATTAGTGGAAGGACAAATACTCTGCGACATAAAAGGTACTAGAGTTGCAAAAGTAATGGAACTAATAGGTCCAGTAAAAAGACCATTTGCATCAGCTACGCCATTAACAAATAACATAAAAAAATATGTTGGCAGAAGAGTTTTTGCATCTAATGAAACCCCTGTAAATTCACCAAAAAAATTTAGGAGACGAAAAAAATGAATATACTAGAAAAACAAAACTGTCCTGAATGTCAAGCAACCGTAGTTAATGACATGCAGAATGGTGAAATCATCTGTTCTGGTTGCGGCGTAGTTGTCGATGATCAGATTGCAGATTATGGTCCAGAAACAGTTAGTTCAAATCTAGAAGATAAAATGAAATTAGCAAGAGCTACAGGACAAACAACATATTCTCAACATGATTTGGGAATTACAACTGAGATTTCTATCAGTGCAAAAGACTTCAGTGGAAAAAAAATTAATCACAATGTTGCAAATCAAATGCAAAATCTCAGAAAATGGCAACAAAGAGTTAGAGTTTCATCACCAAAAGAAAGAAGACTTGCAAATGTTTTAGTCAAAATGGGCGAAACATGTGACGGTCTTAATCTTTCAAAAAATGTTTTAGAAACTGCCTCAATGATTTATAGAAACTTAGACGGTCATATTGATGTAAAAGGAAAATCAGTTGTAAGTATTACAGCTGCTACAATTTACATGGCATGCAAACAGTGTGACGTAGTAAGATCATTAGAAGAAATTTGTCGAGGAATTTGTCCGCCAAAAGATGTTAAAACAAAAACAAAACTTGCTTCTAGATATTATAGAACTATGGTAATGGAAATGGGACAACAAACAGCTCCTGTTGTATCCATGGATAAATACATCTCAAAAATAGCAAATTTGACACAAACTGAGGTGAGAGTTGAAAGACTAGCCTTAGAAATTGCAGAAAAAACACAAGACAGTAACATTGCAGATGGAAAAGCTCCAAACGGAATAGCTGCAGCATATCTTTACGTATCATCAGTCCTACTAGGACAAAATGTGCTTCAAAGAGATGTTTCAACCATTGCAGGAGTAACAGAAGTAACTATTAGAAATAGATGTAAAGAGATCCTTACAAGCTATAAACTCAAAATTACTTTGAGACCATCTCTGGCCAAATAACACATCCCCCCTCTTTTCATTTTATCATTTATAATCACATTAGGATTAGCTAAATATCGTCGACATTATATAGAGACAGAGAACAAATTGCAACATGGCAGTATTGGAGATAAAAGATCTTCACGTAAAAAGAGAAGGTAAAGAAATTCTCAAAGGTGTCAATCTAAAAACAGGTCCAGGAGAAGTTCATGCCATTATGGGACCAAATGGTTCAGGTAAAAGTACGTTAGCTTACACATTACTGGCACATCCAAAATACGAAGTTACACAAGGAGATATTTTGTTAGATGGTGAAAGTATTTTAAATTTAACAGCAGATGAAAGAGCAAAAAAAGGATTATTTCTAGGATTTCAATATCCAACAGAAGTTGCAGGTGTAGGATTTTCTCATTTTCTTAGAACAGCTTACAATTCATTGAGTAAGGCACTTGAAGGCGATGATAGAGAAGTTTTCATCACAGTAAGAGAATTTCAGAAGTATCTAAAAGAGAATCTAGAAAAAGTTGGATTAAAAGAAGAATTTCTTTCAAGATATTTGAATGAAGGATTTTCAGGAGGAGAGAAAAAGAGAGCAGAAGTATTACAAATGGCAGTATTAAAACCAAAAATTTCAATTTTAGATGAACCAGATTCAGGATTAGATATTGATGCAGTTCAATCAGTAGCTCAAGCAATTAGTAAAGTATCAGGAAAAGATGCAACAGTTATCATAATTACTCACTATGCAAGAATCTTAAAATTCTTAGACAAATTAGACTTTGTTCATGTTTTTGCAAGAGGTCAAGTTTTGAAAACAGGGGATGCATCTCTTGCAGATAAATTAGAATCAGAAGGTTATGAGTGGGCATTAGAGCAGTCAGCATAATCAAATTTAAACACAAAAAGTCTTTCAAACAATATTGATTTATAAAATTCATGTTGAATTCTCAAAAGAAATTTTTGAGGTTAAAGAAAATGAAATCAGTATTGGAATAAAATCAAAAGCAATCAAAGGTGAAGCAAATAAAGAAATCATTAAAAAAATTGCAAAGCATTTCAAAGTATCAACTACACAAATTCAAATAAAATTAGGTTACAAATCAAAAGAAAAGATTATTGAAATTCTAGAATAGGAAATCAAGTTTTTGTTTAAATAGGGTTTGAAATTAAAAACAACATGTCAGAAAAGGAAGAGCAATATTATTTTAATTTCTCATTCTTCAAAGTAGATCCAAAATGGAGATGGATGGCAGATTTAGCAAAAGAAGAATCTGCAAAAGAGGTAGAAAACATAATCAAAAATTCAGGGATTATGTTCAGATCATATTCAAATTTAGGGTTAAGAGATGATACAGATTTTTTGTTTTGGTTTGCAGCAAAAACAATTGAAGAGATTCAAACAGTTATTGAAAAACTATACAAAACAGTTTTTGGAAAATATATTCTTCCAGCAATGACATATTTGTCATGTACACGACCATCTATCTATGTTCAAGGAGCAAGAAAAGAACATGGTTTTCTAACAGGAATGGAACCAAAAAAACACGTGGTGGTTTATCCATTTACAAAAACAAGAGAATGGTATCATCTAGACAAAGAAAAACGGCAAGTAATAATGGATGAACATATCGAAGTCAGTAAAAAGTATCCTCAAGTAGTTCTCAATACAACTTATTCATTTGGAATTCATGATGAAGATTTTATGTTAGCATTTGAAGTAGATGAAATCAGAGATTTTCAAGATCTAATAATGGACTTGAGGGAAACTGAAGTTTCAAAATATGTTAAAAATGATATACCCATGATTGTTTGTGTCAAAAAAGACATTGTACCTTTGATTACCAGTTTAGGATAAATCTAAACCAACAATCATCCAATCCATTCAGATTATTATCAAAATACAATTTCAACCATGCAAATCTCGGATAAACATAAATGAAGAAATTTTAGATATTTAGTAAATCAAGGTAAAAAAATGAAGTATAAAAAATTAGGAAAAAGTGGGATTGAAGTTTCAGAGATAGGGTTCGGTGCATGGAGTATTGCTCTTGATTGGTGGGGTAAAAAGATTGAAGAAGATGAAGCCAAAAGAATGTTAAAAAAAGCATATGATCTAGGGATTAATTATTTTGAAACTGCAGACATGTATGGGAAAGGTAAAAGCGAGAAACTCATAGGAGAAGTTTTCAAAGGGATGAGAGATGAGGTGGTGATTTCAACAAAATATGGTTATGATTTTTCCAATGTTGAACAAATTGGTCATACAGAATTACCACAAAATTATGATCCAAAATATACAAGAAAAGCATTAGATGCATGTTTAGAAAGACTGCAGACAGATTATATTGATTCTTTAGGTTTACACAATCCAAAATTAAAACATCTTAGAAATGATGCAACATTTGATACAATAGATGAATTAATTCAAGAAGGAAAAATCAAGGCAGCACAAGTTGCATTAGGTCCAGCAATTGGATGGACACAGGAAGGATTAGAGGCAATGGACAGACAAAGTATATCATCAGTGCAAACAGTTTACAATATTTTAGAACAAACACCAGGAAATGAATTAATTGAAAAAGCAGAAAGACAAGATGTTGGAATTTTAGTTAGAGTACCAGATGCATCAGGCATTTTGACAGGTAAAGTCAAAGCAGATACCGTAATTCCAAGTAATGATCACAGGAAAGATAGAAAAGCAGAATGGAGAAAATCAGCATTAGAAAAAGTAGAACAATTCAGACCAATTGCAGAACGCAATGGATTAAACATTACAGAATTTGCAATTAAATTTATTTTGTCAAAAAATAAAATCGCTTCAGTGTTACCCACAGTTGTAAGTGAGGAAGAAATTGAAATGTTTGCAGCAATTTCAGATGGAAAGTATCTAAGCGGATCAGACATGAAAGAGATAGATGATTTGTACAATACGTGGCCAGAATATGAGTTAAAAGCAACACCGCAAGCAAATTAGTTTGTAAATGAATAAAGAAATAGACACTAAAAAAACGTTAGAGATTATAGAAGAAATGAAACTTGCCAAAATTGGTGAGTATAAAAAATGGGAATCAATAATTAAAAAAATTTACAATGAAGAACCATTAAACCAATTTCAAACAGAATACTTTTCAAACATGACAAGAATTTATAAGAATTCAAACATTACTTACAGAAGTAAAATAATCCATACAAAACTTTCAGAGTTAGATGAAAAACCACCATGTGAAGAATGCAGTGAAAAATCTAAATTTTATTGTAACATGAATGATCAATACTATTGTATATGTCACATAGTTGGACATGATGAAAATGAATTGGGATTATTGTAGTACAGATTGTTTTAACGAAAACTCATCTTCTTCAAAATATTGTACACGTGTCTTTTTAAATTCACGTTCACTAAACAATATAGTATAATCATTTACATCAATCTGATTTTGAATTATTTTTGCAACATCACCGGCTTCATCATGAGATTTACAATGAATCATTGAAAAAACATTGTAAGGCCAATCAGGATAAGAAGGGCGTTGATAACAATGACTTACTTGAGGAAACGCACCTAATTTTGCACCAACATCATCAATTCTATCTTCAGGAACTTTCCAAACAATCATTCCATTTGCAACAAATCCTACATCCCTATGTCTAAGAATTGCTGCAAATCTTCTAATCACGCCAATGTTTTCATAATAATGGATTTTCTCAAATAATTCATCTTCAGTAACTCCAAGAATATCAGCAGATTTTAGAAATGGTCTATCAATGATATTGAGATCCTTTTGTAATTCACGAACATATTTTTTATCTTCATCAGTTGCCACGAAATCAACATGTACAGTTTTTTTCTTTTCTTCAGAAGGTTTGATTTCTTGTTTTTTATTTTCATTCATATCTAATTTAACGCCGATTTTAAACATCTGAATAGTGGGCAACATTCTAGTAGATTGAACTCCTGGAAGTGTTGAGAATTTATCAACTTCAGTCTTCACGTTGGTACCAGGAGGGGTTGCAATAGTAAACCACAAATTAAAATCATGTTTTCGTTCGTAATTATGACTTACTCCAGGATGAGTGTTTATGATATTTGCAACATCTACAAGTTTCTCAGAATCAACTTTCATTGCCACAAGAGATGATTTGTACCCAAGTTTTCTAGTATCAAATATTGCACTTAGTTGTCTTATAACTCCAGCCGATTTAAGAGCGTGTAGTTTTTCTTTAATTTTTTCAGGAGAAGTATCAAATTTTTTTGCTAATTCATGAAAAGGCATCGAAACTAGAGGAAACCGCCACTGGATTTCATTAAGCAGATCTTTATCCATTTCATCTAAAACAGTCAATAAACAAGAATGTAGAGTTTTCAATTAAAAATGTAACTAGATTATGAATAAGAAAATTGAATACATAAATAGAAATCTAAACTTTTTTGATCGATGATTGTAAATCTTAATCTTCAAGACAAAACAGTTGTTGTTGTTGGAGCAGGAAAAGAAGCACAAAAGAGAGTTGATTCATTATTAAAACAAAATTGTAAAATCATAGTAATCAGCGATTCAACAGAATTGCAAATCAGACGATGGTCAGAAAATAAGAAAATCACACTAATAAAAGAAAAAGTAAAAAATATGAAATTCATTTCAAAATTCAAACCAAATATTATCATTACAACAACTGATGATGAAAAAATAAATCAAGAAATTATCAAAGAGGCAAAAAGAAAAAACATTCTAGTTTATAGTTCAGATAATCCGGAAAATAGTGATTTTTCCAATCCAGCAATAATAGATTTTGAAAAAATAATTCAAGTAGCAGTTTTTACAGGTGGGCGTAGTCCTGCAATGGCAAAAAAACTTAGAAATGAATCAAAAAAAGTGTTCAAAGAAATCATCAGTAAAGAGGATATTGCTCAAATAAAAATTCAAAAAATTTCAAGAGAGATTGTGAAAGAAACCATCACAACACAAAAACAAAGAAAAATGTGTATTCAAAGAATTATGAGTGATAATGAGATTAAACAATTAATAAAAGACAATCAAATCAAAAAAGCTGAAAAAAGAGCGATCACAATAATAGAAAATTGGAAATGAATCAAAATATCATCAATGCACGGGTTACCTTTCGTAATTCACCAATCCATATTCTTGAACAATTCACCCTCAAAGATATTGAAAACGCGTATGAGCAATTTAAAAAACATTCAGAGTTAGACGAATGTGTAATTATACAAACATGTAACAGAATTGAATTATTTGGAAAGTCAAAATCCAATGATCATGAAAAAATCAAAAAAATATGGGCATCTTTAACAGGTCTTGAAAAAGATACATGTGATGAGAATTTAGAAATTGTAGAAAACAAAAAAGCATTTCATCATTTATTAAAATTAACATCAGGGTTAGATTCCATGGTATTAGGTGAAGAACAAATTTTAGGTCAGATCAAAAAATCAATTACGTCTGCGAGGGAAATCAAAGCATCCGGACAACACCTCAATACATTATTTGATAAAGCAATCAGAGTAGGGACTAGAATTAGAAATTCTAGTGGGATTGGAAAAGGTGGAATATCTGTAGGATCCATGGCAGTAAAACTTGCAGAAGAGAATATTGATGAATTAAAAACAAAAAAAATTTTGTTAATAGGTACTGGTGAAGTGTCAACACTAGTTGCAAAATCATTACAAAGACGAGGGTATGCATTTGATGTTACAAGTAGAACCATAAGAAGATCACAAACATTTTGTGAGACAATGGGAGGAGAATCAGTCAAATTTGAAGAAGTGTTATCAGGGTTTGAAAATTATGATATAATTTTTGTAGCTACTACTGCACCATATTTTCTTGTAACGCATGAAAGAATTACTGCAGCAATGGAAAATAAAAAAAGTGGAATGATGATTTTAGATCTATCAAATCCCAGAACAGTGGATGAAAAAGTATCAACAATTGCAGGAATAAAGTTAATGAATCTTGATCAAATTGCAGAGATGGTAGAAAAAAATATGAATGCACGATTAAACATGGTAAAAACCATTGAGAATATAATCAACGAAGAAGTATCAGTATTAGAAGCCTCAATGAAAAGATTAGATGCCGAACCGCTTGTAAAAGATGTATTCAAGAATATTGAATTTCTTAGAACTAAAGAGTTACAAAAAGCACTACAAATGCTTAATGAAAAAGATATGGAAAAAATCAAGATTATTGATGAACTTACAAAAGCAGTTGTTGAAAGCATTGTTTCAACCCCAATGAATAATATTCGTAAAGCATCAGAACAAGGAAAACCAGATTTAATAGATTTGGCAAGTAAGTTGTTTGACTATAAAAAACAAAATCAGGCAGACTAAGATTATATTTTACCCAAAGTAAATTTCTAACATGTCATTTCCTACTAAGCGTTTACGAAGATTAAGAACATCTGAAAAAATGAGAGATTTAGTACAACAAACGACATTATCTCCAAAAGATTTCATTTGTCCAGTATTTGTTCAAGAAGATTTGAAAGAAAAAATCAAGATTGAATCAATGTCAGAAATTGAAAGATTACCATTAAAGGATGTAAATGATGAAGTGAGTACAATTATTGATTTGGGAATTCCTGCAATCATGATTTTTGGAATTCCTGCAATAAAGGATGAAGAAGGAAGTTCAGCTTTTGATGATAATGGAATTGTTCAAAAAGCAGTTTTACAAATTAGAGAAAAATTCGGTGATAAAATAGTAATAATGGCAGATGTTTGTTTATGTCAATTCACATCTACAGGACATTGTGGTATAATTCAGGGAGATAAAATCGATAATGATGTTAGTTTAGAAACACTTGCAAAAATTGCAGTAAGTCAAGCAAAAGCAGGAGTAGATACAGTTTCACCGTCAGCAATGATGGATGGTCAAGTTGCAGCAATTCGAAAAGCTCTTGATGAAAATGGATTTACTGATGTATCCATAATGTCACATTCTGCAAAACATCGCTCAAACTTTTATTCTCCGTTTAGAGATGCTGCAGAATGTGCTCCAAAATTTGGAGACAGGAAAACATACCAAGTTCCATTTACAAACTCAAGGGAAGCAATGATGGAAGTTGAGACAGATATTGATGAAGGAGTAGACATTGTAATGATCAAACCAGCATTATCATATTTGGACTTAATTGCAGAAACCAGAAAAAAATACAATATTCCAGTTTCAGCATACAGTGTTTCTGGAGAATATGCATTAGTCAAAGCTGCATCTCAATTAGGATATGTTAATGAAAAAGATATCACATTAGAAATTTTATATTCTATTAAAAGAGCAGGTGCAGATATGATAGTCACATATTTTGCAAAATCAGCTTCTAGATTCCTTCAAGAATTATGAGAAACGACGAACGTTTTGAAATTCAAAGGGCATTTGATTTAATGCCACATGTCATAGGGGCAAGTTGGACAGCTGTTTGGTTTAGAATGAAAGGAATCAAAAAACCGACAAGAGAAGAATTTAGAGATAAGACCATAAAATATCTTCAACTAGCAGAACCTGTTTTTGAGTCATATCCGAAAGATGATGAATTTAAAGAAATTATCAAATACATTGAATTTAGAAAAAATGAAGAATATACCAAAATCAAAGCAGGAGAGAACAAAGAGATAGAAACACGATATGATAGATATGTGGATTATGGTTAAAGTTCATGTTTTAGTTGATTTAAAAATTCATTTAGAATTTTAGTTCTCTTTTTTGCCTCTAATTTTCCGGATTTAGTATTCATTAAAGACTCAAGATTAAGCAATTTTTTGTAAAAGTGATCAAGAGTCCATAAGGTATCATCAGGTTGTCTAATTTTACAAAATGGATCATCAGAATTGTAAAATTGTCTCTTAAGAGAACCACCAGTAGTAAAAACTCTTGCAATACCAATAGCGCCAAGTGCATCTAATCGATCAGCATCTTGGAGGATTTTTCCTTCAGTGGTAGTAGGAACTGTATTTTGTGAAAAACTATGAGTACGAATAGCATCAGAAATTATCATAATTTCTTCTTTAGAAAAATTATATTTTTTTAAAATTTGTTTTGCTTTTTTTGCACTATGAATAGAAGAGAGCATTGAACGTTTGTCAGATTTTGGATACGATATAATATCATGTAACAAGGCTGCACAAAGAATTAATTTTTCATTTGCCTTTTCTTTTTTACATATTTTCTGAACATTTTTGTAAACTCTCATAGTATGTTCAAAATCATGCGCAGGATCACTATCAATAATTTCTTTTACGTCATTTTTTATAGAATCAATTGTTGTCATTTAAAATCTCCATATTTTTGGTTTGACAAATTTTAATTTTCGTTTAGTAATCAAAAGAGTCCAATTTACAGATGCAAAAAGAATTATCAAACCAATACCAGCACCATCAATTAATAAGATTCCAGTTAAACGATCTTCAAATATTTCTAAAAAAGGAGTTAAAACAGCATTTCCAAAATAAATCATTACAATATATGAAATAGTCCTACCAAACCAAAATCCTATATAGATTCCCAAACTTTTAGCACGCATTAATCCATAAGCAATAAACAACATATTGCTTGGGAGAGGAGTTGCACCAAATAGAAAAGATGCAATTATGTAGCCGTATTTTTTTTGATTCAAATAATTACCAATTACATCAAGATTAGATTTTTGTTCTTCTGCAACAAATTTTCTAAATAGTGTACTAATTCGCTTAAGAATAAATCTACCAAATGTTGCTCCTGTTGCTCCAACTACGGCAAGAAATACAACATTTAATGTTGGATCTAGAAGATAAAACGATGTTAAAACAATCCAGCTTGGAGGCATTAGAATGGGGGAAGCATTTATTCCAATTAATACAAGAAAAATCCCAAAATACGAATATTCTCCAAAAATTTCAAAAATATCAAACATATGTCTAAATTAATATCATAATTTTTATTTCTAAACCCTTGGATTCTATTATATCACGAAAAAATATGAAAAAAGGCTAAAAAAATATGAGAATTGCATATTTTTCAGATCATTGATCAATTATTGTAAGAAATAGGATCAATCATGCAAAATCCTTATAAACAATTTATACATATTACACGTGTGACTACAGAAACTTGGAAATGTTTTAGATGCAATCTATCTTTCAAGGATGAATCGGTTGCAGATATTCATAAAGAGATTTCTGAACATTCAGTAACTAAAGTAAAATCATTAGTTGTATAATTTAAAAATTTTAGAATTGAGATATTTTGAGTAAAATAATGCAGAGGGTGGGATTTGAACCCACGAACTCCTGAGAGAAGGGATTTCCTATTTTGAGGATCTTGAGTCCCTCTCGGTTGACCGGGCTTCGATACCTCTGCAATGAATTTCAACATAGACCGATATTTTTCAATTACTATTTGAGAAAAATTTGAAAATTGATCACAAATTTAAGAATTTTTTAACAAAGCTTATAATCGTGCTAATTTTCTCAAAAACATATGGCAGAATTCATACCAATTTCACAAGCAAAAAAAATGCGAAGTGGAGTTAATGCTAAAGCCGAAGTTAAAAGCAAAGGAGACCCAAGAACTGTAAATCTCAAAAGTGGTGGAACAGTAGATGTCTGTGATGCAGTAATAGCTGATGGTGAAACAGAAGATGATCAAATGAAATTGACATTGTGGGGAGATGATATCAAAGCAGTGAATGTAGGTGATGTTGTAGTTATTACAAATGGATATACCAACGAATTCAAAGGTGAAGTATCCTTAACAAAAGGCAAATTTGGTCAAATGGAAATTAATCCTCAATAAATCTGAACTTTTACAGAATTAATTTTTTAAAATATAGTCATTAGTCATGGGTATAGACAAACTGGGCAAATTTAGTGATATACATCAAAATGATTCTAAAAATATGGATAAAAATCCGAGATGTTTTATTTTATTTGAAAATTCTTGTAAATCAAAAAGAACGTTTGAAAATTATAAAAAAACATTGGATATGTTTTTGAAATGGTCAAACAAAGATTACGAATCATTTGTATTATTATCAGAATTTGATAAAAATGAAATTCTGCAAGATTATGCAATTTATTTTAGAAAGAGATGTAAATCAGGGAATTTAAGTCCTAATTCAATTCCTAATTATTTTTCAGGTGTTTTCAAATTCTTAAAAGTGAATGGTTGTAATTATAATGAAGATTCTATAAAACAACTTTATCCAGCATTAATGAAATTAGGTGGAGATAAGGCAATTACAACAGAACAAATTAAGCGTTTGATTCTCACTTGCAGATACAAACGTGAACGTGCATTAATTCATTTTTGTGCAGCAACAGGGGCTAGACCCGAAGCAATTACAGAGATACAATTCAAACATATTTCAAAATATCAAGATGGTTTTTTGAAAATAATATTGTATGCACTAGATACACATGAAATGATTACATTTCTTCATCCTGAAACTGTAAAAGTCCTTGATGAATATCTAGAATGGCGTAAATCAAGAGGGGAAAAAATAACTTCTGAATCATACCTGTTTTCTACTAATCATCTAATACCTAAGAAATTAAGTTTAAACAGAATTGAGAATATTATGGATAGAGTTTGGAAGAATTCTGATGTAAAAAGAGAGAAAATAGGGAATCGTTATGATTTGGCTATGTTTACTTGTTTTCGTAAAAGATTTGACACATTGTTAGAGTTTAACCCAGAGGTCAGTTCAGGAGCTATTCAATATCTAATGGACCATACAGGATATATGTCAGGTAAACACTATAGACGACCAAAAGAAGAACAAATTTTTAATTCTTACAAAAGCGCAGTTAAAAATTTGATGATAGATGATATGTTAAGAAAAAATCATGAATTTGAAGAAAAACAAAAAGAGTTTGAAAAACATGAAACTCAAAAAGACACAAGGATTAAAGAATTAGAATCAAGGGCAGAAAGAACAGAAAAATTATTGATTCAGTTAATGAAGAAATTAGATTAATGTTGTATTCATGGGTAGACTAACAGTCCATCTTCCTTTATGGATTTCAGATTTGCATTTGTTGTTTTCACATTGGTATTTGATATATGGATTGTTTTTTTGATCTTTAATAATTTTAGAGGGGATTTTTTTTCTTGTAAATTTTGTTCCTTTACAGTGAGGACAATGTTCTTTTTTGTTATCTAAAATTTTGTATTTGTTTTTCTCTTTAGTTTGAATAATTTTCTTTTCTTTTAATTTCTGAAAAAATTCTGTGTGTTCTCTAATAACATCACAATGAATACATATTGAGCCAATGGTTTTTTTATTACTGTTAGATTCAGCAACATAAACATTTACTAACAAATTACCACAATGACATTTAGTTCTCACGCCCATTATTTTAAAACTGGGCAAGTTTTGATATATAGATTACCATAGTCAATCTAGTCATAATGAATGGAAATAGTAAAACCAAAAGAAAAGACGATATTTCATGCGTACAGTTAAGTAAATCTACAAAAGAAAAACTTGACAAATTAGGCACAAATCGAAAAGATACCTATGAATCAATTATTCTCAGAATGATGGATTCTCCATGTGGGTCAGAACCTGGGGTTGAAGAAGATGAGCTTTAACCCAGAACCATTTTTTCCCAATCCACCAAAAAGACCTGAAAATTTTCCTGAAGATTATGACGATAATTTAGAAGAAGATTGTTTATCATGTGGAAAACAATTAGGAATTCATACAACTAAAAATATTCTTCAATGTGTATTAAATGAATTAAGAGGTGAAAACCCAAAAGGGTAAGAGCTAAAGCTCAAACCCTAAAGGAAGAATGTATTTTCTAAAAGAACCAACAATTACAAAAACATTTTGTTTTCATCTATTACGTCTAAAGTATAAACAAGGAACAAACAAAACATTTGCTTGTTGTCTTAATTGTGATTATAAAATTGAGGTAAAAAATTGAATCATATTGAATCGTATCCTGCTCTTACGCAAAGTAATCTTGAATATGTGATTCAAGAAGATCCATATCATATCAAACAAAAATATGTTGAAAAAGAAACGACAAATCTTTCAAACTATCAAAACTATGTCTTACAAGCTCAATCCTCTAAACATTGGAAAGAAGTAGAATTTGAGGGATTTACTTTACCTGCACAAGCTCAAGCAAAAGCATATTGTCTAAAATGGGTTTCTTGGGGTTGTGATAATACAAAAGAACACCCAAAAAACAAACATTATGCAGAACATGAAATTAAAACTTGTAAGGTTGCTAGTTGTCCGAAATGTTTTGAATCATGGATTAATCGTCAAGCAAATCGTTCAACTAGAAGATTCTCAAAGTTTGTAGAAAAAAAACAATACAACTTTAGACATATCATACTTAGTCCACCAAGTAATCAAGTTGAAAAAATGAGTTACAACTCTATGAAAAAAATGTTATCAATTGTTCTAAAAATTGCAAATATCAAAACGTGTGCTGTTGTTTTTCACCCTTTTAGATTCCAAGATCAAAGAAAATCAATGCCTTATTTCAGTCCACATTTTCACTTGTTAGCATATGGCAAAGTGACAAACACTACTGAATTTCATAATAAAACAAAATTTGGCACGAATAATGGTTGGTTAATCAAGAATAAAGGAAATATGGAATCAGAAGTAGATATTTTCAACTGTGTTCGTTATCTCTTATCTCATTGTGGAGTAAGAAAGAAAACTCATGCAATTAGATATCTTGGCGACATCTCTTATAGGAAACTAAAAGTTGAGAAAGAACCATTTTTACATAATTGTCCATACTGTGAATTACCATTAAGGATATTTCGTATCAAATTTGACTCAAAACATGAACCACCACCAATAGATCATGTTGGATTATGGGAATCAGATTGTTTTGAAGCTATAGACCCACATGACCCAGAAGCAAAAATTCCATTTTACCAAATGAAAGAAGAACCAGAAAACAATAGAGATTATGAAGAAGAAATGATTTATTCTTTTGAAGAATTACTTAGGATATCATTGAACTTGCCAAAAATATCTGATAGATATAATGAGTTGAGTATGTTTGATCATGTTACAGGTCGTAAATGTCAAAAAATTACTGATTTTTAGAAATTAAAAAATGGCTTTTTCCCCTACGTGAGTAAAAGGGGAAAAATTGTTTTTTAATTTTAAATGAATTTCACACTTGGTTGAGGAACTATCTTGTTTGAATTAGTTTGTAATTTATTTACAATTATTTTTTTATTGTTGTCAAAATCACACAAATTTTCAATCATATTCCTAAGCATTTCTGATTGACATTTTCCCTTATCATTACAGATATCAAGAAATTTCTTTGCCATGTTTTTATCTAGTCTTGTTGATATTGTTTGCATTTGGTATATCATAAACAAAGGTAAGCTAAAAAGATTATGGTAGATTTGGGTAAACTGTGGATAGATTGTAGTAGATCAAGGGTAAACTGTGTTATTAATTGTGAATATTTTCATAGTTATTCCTCAGTGATTTCTCTTATTATTTTAATAATTTTTTGAATTTGTTAAAAATACAATTACACATTTCACATATACAATAATTCCCACTAAAAATACAGATACAAAAATCAAAC
>JAANXA010000010.1 GCA_018263505.1 Candidatus Nitrosopumilus sp. | reverse complement strand
TTTTGTATTCTTTCCCATTGTGAGTCTGTTATTTCTTGATATTTCATGGAATGGTATCAATTGAGATAATTCTTAGATCAAGATGATCGTAATTATTTTACAAAATGATCGGTTTTAGGATGACTTGCATATGAGGCTTCTTTCTATGACTAGACGAGTTTTTCCACTACCAGGACCGGTTACTACTAGAAGTGGACCCTTCATGTTTGATTGAAGATTCTAAGTTTGTGATCAAATGTTAAATTAAGAAATTTAAAGTTATTAAATTATGAATGGGTAACAAGATATTATTAAAACGGGTTTTATTTCTAATTCTGTTTCTTAGGGATAGTCCAAGTTTTTCCTTTTCCCGATTGATAAAAATTAAACAATTTTGTTTTTGAATGAAGTATAAGAATTAGGTAAGAAGTCTTTGTTATTTACAAATCGTAAAAATTCTTCTTTTTTGAAAATTAATGAACTATCAATTTTTACAAAAAAATGGTCTTTGATTTGTTTGTCAGACAATAGTAATTTAAGAAATTTTTCATCATCTTTTAGTGCCGTTTCTATGATCTTATTTTTGAGTAATTCCCCATCAGAAACAAATTCATCTTTTTTACTCAATAATTTTTTTAGAGTTTCTAACAAATTTTGTGTCAATTTGAATTGTATTAAAATATGAGCCATAAATTAGTGTCTGTTGAAAACAATCTCAGGTTTTATTTAGATATCGCAGATTGTTTCAAAAATTAAAAGACGTACAATTTTAGACTGGAACATATGGTTAAGAATTTTTTATAAATAAAAATAATTTATAAATTAATTCTTACCCATCGATACAGTATCGATACAACCTTACTTAGGCACAAATTCTAAACCTTGTGAGTATCGATACTAAAAAGATAGGTAAGGTGTGGGTAAGAGATGGTAAGATCTTAGTAAGAGATGGGAAGATCTTAGTAACTCTAGAATCGAGGCTAAATCAACTAAAAGATAGTATCGATAGGATATCGATATACCTTACTTAGGCACAAATTCCAAATCTTACTTGTATCGATACTTTATCTATAGAGTATCTCTTTGTAAGGATACAAAAGATGTAATGAATTTGTGCCTGTTAAAATTCCATCATTGAAAAAAGATAGAGTAAGAATTTTTTATAAATAAAAATAATTTATAAATTAATTTTTAGATGCAAAAAGATAGTGTTTTGTTTATAACCATCTTTTCATCGATGGAATAATTTCGACTCATCTTTAGTTTATCGATACCGCAAAAGATGGTATTTCATCCCATCGATGCCATAAAAGATATCTATTCTATACCAGAAATATCATTTCATCAATGATATCGATGTTTTTATCGATACAAAAAGATAGTATCGATACGTATCTTTTAACCATCTTTTTTCAAAGATAAACAAGATAGAAAAATTTACGCATGACATGTTTTCATCGATGAAAAAAGATGCAATCAAAATTTGTTATAACAAAAATGATTTATAAATTTCTAGAAATAATTTATAAATTAATTTATGCTGATTCCTTTGAAAATACTTTTTTAAAAAAATCTTCTCCAAGTTCTTCAATATGATTCAAAACAAGTTTATCTAAATTAGGTTTAATTGATTCATACTCTTTTAGACCATATTCAAGTGTTTCTTGTTTTTTCTTGAGTTCCTTAATTTCTTCTTCAAACTGTTTTTTCTCTGTATTTTCTTTCTTTAGTTGTTCATTTTCAAGTTGTAATCTTTCATCATCAATAGTCAAAAAGGGTTCTACTTTCAAAAACCATTCAAGTTTCTTTTCATCAGACATTCTATCGTATTGAGGTAAATATCCCCCATGGCCAGTCATTTTGTGGGCATAACCCTCACGATTCACATCTGCTGCAGCACTAAAGAAGAATGACCTAAAAGAATAGAGGGTGATTTTTCTATAATTATTAGAATGATATCGCTCAACATAACCTGCATTATCACAATATCTTGAAAATGTCTTTGATTCTGCTTTTTCTGTTTTGTTATAATCTTCATGTTTACCCCACACTAGATCATCATCACTAATCTGACGTAATCTCATCAGACAGTATCGTGCAGCCTCTTTTGTAAGATATGCTGAACGTCCATGTCTAGTCTTTACACCTTCAGGTTGAATCAATACTTTGAGTCTTTTTGTAGATGTGATAATGTCACGCTTTTTTACTTGTAATAGTTCAGCAGGTCTTGCACCAGTAGAGACTAGTGCAAGATAGAATCCAATCTTTTTAGGACTAGCAAATTTGAAGATATTCTGAATGTGCTTGATCTCAAGTGCAAATGGTTCGTCTTTTAGATCGCGTTTAAAGTCAAGTTCATCCTTTATTTTTTGAGTTATTGGAATCTCTCTATAATCAAAGTATTTTCCTAGCCATGCAAGATACAACTTTACAACAGATGTTTTTACGCCATGAGAATAATGCCAGTTAATCCAGTTTTGAATCAAATCTACGGTAGCTAGAGTCTTTTCAGCATCTTTTAGAACAGATAGTTCATCAAAGATATCGTCTTTTGTTCTGCCTCCATAGTATTCACTGCAGAATTTTTCAAAAGATTTGATGACAGAAGCATAGCCATCTTTTGTCCTCTGAGATTTGTTTGATAGTTTTTCATCCCATGTTTTTAGTCGTTTTTTCTTTAGCAAGAATGAAGACATTACGTAAAATTATGGTAAAAGTGTTAAAAGTCTGACTTTTCGGACCGAGTTTGTTGTTAAAGTACAATTTGAGGATCATTGTGAATATCACATTAGGCAAACATTACGGGGTAAACGATTCAGAACAGTGGATGATAGATATTGAGATGGAACAATGACTTTCTGTCAAACTGCGTAAATGAGGATTTCACTGTAAGATAACTTGCAATTGAAATAAGGTATGGCTCATTTTGGGAAAAAATATCTGATGATGCAAAGTCATACATCAAAGCAGAACTCAAACGTAGGTACAGACGGTAAAACAAGTTTTCAAAAATACATTTGTACCAAACTCTGCAAACAAAGAGTTTACCCTTTCTCAAATTATTGGGGCACTAAAACATGGGTTTTGGATTTTTCTGATCTTCCAAAGAATGTACAACCTGTAATTTCTGTACGTTATACAGGAAATTTTCAACAAATTTACAAAATTTAGAATATTTCCTGGGTATTCATACCTATTATCTGGCATTATACATTCCCCAGGAATATTTTATAATATTAGTAAATATTATATAAATTCCTGGGCAATGTAATTTGTGGTAACTGTAGTAAACAGACGCAAGGGGAATCAGAATTATTATTATCTGTATCATGATTCAAAGAAAGAAAAACGAAGACAACGAGAAGAATACCTGGGAAAAGTAATCCCTGCTGACATTGAAAATAGAAAAAAGAATTTTGCACTGAGAATAGAGAGAGAAGAATGGATTCCAAGTCTGGAAAAAATTTACAGAAATTACAAAAAAGAACAAAACAAGATTCCACCATCAATACAGGAAAAGAATCTGAATTCTTTTTCTGTTAGATTCACATACAATACACAAAGAATTGAGGGTTCCACTTTGACTCTAAAGGATACTTTTTTTCTTTTAGAATACGGTTTAACTCCGCCAAACAGGCCTAGTAGAGACATTAAAGAAACTGAGATACATCAAAAATTATTTTTAGATGTGATAAAACAAAAAGAAGATCTGTCTTTGAATGTGGTTAAAAAATGGCACAAAAAACTATTTGTGCAAACAAAACCTGACATGGCAGGATTGTTTAGGGATTATGATGTGGTCATAGGACAAAGTCAATTCATCCCTCCTTCTCACACTGCTGTAAAACTTTTGGTAACTGGATTTTTTAAATGGTATAATGCAAATAAAAAAAAATTAAATCCTGTAGAACTTGCAGCTTTGGCACACTTGAAATTTGTGACAATACACCCGTTTGGAGATGGAAACGGTAGAACTACCAGGTTGATGATGAATCATGTTCTAAACAAGTTTGGGTATCCATTACTTGACATTGATTATGGAGACAGACGTTCATACTATAACGCTCTTGAAAGATCACAAATCAATGATGATGACTTGCCATTTTTGAAATGGTTCATGAAACGATATTTCAAGAGTTGCAAAAACTATCTTTAATCTATCAGATTCTTGTGTATCATGATATAGTCAAAAATGAATAAATAAATAAAGTTATTTAAATACATTAGGATAACTATTATACATGAGTATGCAGTCAATATCGATATTTAGAGATGCCAAGATTATAGATGCTGCCAAAGAAGGAAATACAATGTCTGGAATAGCACAACAAACAGGCATTCCATTTCCAACAGTTAGAAGAGCAGTGTATGCATTTGAAAATATAGGAGTCATCAAATCTACAAAAATAGGAAAAACTGTAACTGTACGAGTCAACAAAAGTCATCCTGTTGTGGATTCTATGATCACAGCAGCAAGATGGATCAATACTGTAATGTGGGATCCCAATACCTTCATAGTAAACATTTGTGAAAAAAATAAAATCAATTATGCCTTTATTGGAACAAGCAAAATGAAATATACTAAAAATGAATCACGAAATATGGTTCAGATTGCTATTTCAAAAAGTGATTATGCTAGAGCAAAAAAAATAATTCAAGACAGATTCAAAGGAATCGGAATCAAGATCACTGAGGATTCTCGTAAGACTATTGGCAATGCCATGTCTGTAATATACATCAAGTGTTTTCCAGCAGAAAAAATAAAATTCAATGTATATGAAACTAAAACATCTTCTAATGAAATCATTTGGGCAAGAGTTGCAGATGATGATACTGAGAGAAATGCCATGAGAAATATCACAAAAGAAAATACGATGTTTATCCCGTCTTTCATATATCAATAATTTCATCGATTGTTAAAATAACTGAGAAAAATAATGAAGAAGAAAAAAGAACGAGTGGAAATCAATACTGAAATATGGATGCCCAAGGCATCACACTTTGGTAACCTTCTTGAATCAAATGGAATAAAATATGCAATTTTTGGTGCAGGTGCATTAGCTGTTCAAAATGTTATGATTCGACCTACAATAGACATTGATTTTGTAGTTGATGATTATAAAAAAGCAGTTTTACTATTGGGGAAACAACCTGAGCTTGATTCTAGCAATCTTCAAAAAGAAAGAGACGGAATTCAAGTAGCTGATTTTTATTTTAAATCTGGAGTTACTGTCCAGATATGGGATGACAACATGTATTCACTTCCAATGACTGAGGAATCATGGACCCGTATAGAATCTAAACCTGTAGGCGGATATAATTCAATTTGGAGTATTAGCATGGAGGATCTAATTGTATCTAAAGTCGGAAGATATACTCAGCAAATAATGGGCAATGAATATGAGGCAAACAAGAATGCACGTGACATAGTTGCAACAATACAAGCACTTGCAAAGCCTGATTTCAAATATGTCATACAAAGACTTGGTGAGGGTGCAAGAAGAGAAACTTTGGGAAAGTTTTCAAAAATACATAATCTTAATTGGTATTTTGTCAGAGAGGTTGAAATTTACAGAAAAATTGCAGAATCCCTAAATGGTAAAAAAGTAGGACAATTTGTTGTGCCAATACTTGTAAAATCAAAGATTCCCTCACTAGAATATTGGATGTTGCATAGCCTAAGAAAAGAACAAAGCATGGACAAATTCAAGTCAGATTTTATGCTGGATAAAAAAAATTGTTCTGTTTTACTACAACGATGGAAATCGCTTTTGGAGATCAATGGTGATAAGGTAGTTGTTTCTGCTGGAAAGATACAAGAATATGTAAAATCTCTAAAGCCTGAAACACTTTCAGAATATGCCAAAAAATTAACATTTTCAGCAAAGCAAAAATCCTAAAGATAAAACCTCAGAAAGACTCCAAGAAAAAAACACTCGTGATGCAATCACAAAAAAACTAAATGAGTTAGGTACTAAACAAGATGATTTGGAAAATAAAATTAAATCTGAAACACACAATAGTGAAAAACAAAAGATCAATTCACGCATCAATGAAATAAAGTTTGAGAGAGATAAAATAGAGCAAGACGACCATAATAGAAATATTTCTCAAACACAATTGGAGAAACTAATTAATCAACAAGAATCTTTTGAAAGAAATTGGTGTAGATGATGAACAATACTTGTCAACCATTGGATGTTGAGAAATCCTACAACTATATCTCAAAACATTGGAAGTAGCCCTTTGTATCTGCCCGTTGGTTTAATCAAAATTTAGATTTGGATCTCAATTTTTCTCTCAAGTTCTCTTAACTGCTTTGATAATATTTCCACCATCCCTCTCAACTCTGAATTATCTTTTTGCACCTCTGAATAATTTTTATTCATTATTGTACTATCTGAAATGGTAACTGAATACTCTATATCTCGATATGTCTTTGCCCGTACATCATCATTTTGTCTATAGTAGAGTAGTTTGAGTGATTTATGTCCCATCAAGGCTTCTGCAAAATCTGATTGGTGTGCATCAGTAACTTGAGTCTTAAACCATGAACGAAACGCATGAAAATGAATCACATTTCTACCATTTTCATTTTTAGAGTTTAACTCTGGAATCTTTTTGATACATCTACCTAGTTGTTGCTCTAAATTGTGCTTTGTAGCCGTGACACTTTTTGCAAATCTCTCCTCCTCAGAAAGTGTAACTATTTGTTCTCTTAGTTGCTGTGTGCGCCTGTCTCCTCGGTTTTGAGCATTTTTTATTCGGTCTTTGTGCTGTAGTAAGAACAAATAATCATCATTTTGCTTTGGATGCTCGCTTTTGGCCAAATAGTCTTTTAGCGAATTTGTGGCCTCTGCAGATATGTGAGTGAGTCTAGTCTCTCTAGTCTTTGCAGTTTCTGCTCGAATTTTTACTATTGTAGGATTGCCAAACTCTACATCACAATGACGTAACTGAATAATCTCCCCTATCCTCATTCCACTAGAACATGCCATCAAAATGATAGTTGCAAGCTTGGGATTTGCAAAACGAATCACTCTATTAATCACTTCACGCGATAACCCTTTCTGATAACTTTGAGTTTTTTTAGGCAGTCTAAATTTTAATTTTAAATCTTCACTGTAAATTTTACATCCCTGACTGTTCAGTAAATCTTTTGAAATTCTGACATATTGATTAATTGCCTCACTTCCATATCCTCTACTGTTTCTTGTTTTGTAGTTTGAGAGAAATGTGTAAAACTCATCTAACACTTCGAGAGGATCAATTTCTTTTGTATTCAAAATTTTATGAAACAATTGTTTCAAATCAAAATTATATTGTACTCTAAGAAATTCTACAAACTTTTTAATTCCTGCATGGTATGAATTTTTTGTAGAGTAACTGTGAGATATACGAAATTTTCTTTCAAGTAATTTTGAAATTATTTCATCTTGATTAATCATTAATCCATTTTGAGTGAAATGGTTACTTAAAGACCGAGATAATGGCATTATAGAATAATAATACGTATAGATAAATACTAAATTCTCTTTACATCATTTAACAATGGCTGATGTTACAACTGTGAGATTTTCATTTGAAGGAGAAAAATTTGAAATTTTGGTAAAACCTGATCCTGCTTTAGACTACAAACTAGGTAAAAAAAATGATCTCTCTAAAGTTTTAGTTTCTGATGATATCTACACTGATTCTGGAAAAGGAACAAAACCTTCTACTGAAAAATTACTCAAAGCCTTCAATACTGAAGATCCAGCTGAAGTTGCTCAAATAATTATGCAAAAAGGTGATCTTAACCTCACTACTGATCAAAGACGAAAAATGATTGAAGAGAAGAGAAAACAAATTGTTGAATTTATTGTCAAGACATATGTTGATCCTAGGACTCATTTACCTCATCCTCCTTTGAGAATTGAGCAAGCAATGAAAGATGCACGTGTATCTATTGACCCACACAACAATGTTTCTGAACAGGTAAAAGAAATTGTTGAAAAATTACGTTCAATTATTGCATTAAAATCTGAAAACCTGCAATTAGAAATTTTAATTCCTGCACAATATGCATCTCAATCATACTCTGTTTTAAAATCTGTAGGTTCCCTAAAAAAAGAAGAGTGGCAAAATAATGGTTCTCTAAAAGCAATACTTGAAATACCCGCTGCGGCAAGGCCTCGTGTGATTGATAGATTAGGTTCTATAACCAAAGGTTCTGCTTCAGTTGAGGTAATTCAATAATGGCTGACAAGAGAAAATATGTCATTCCTGGTGATGTAGTTACTACTGGACCTTTTAGACCTGAACAAAATGTAATCTTAGATGGAAATAAAATAATTTCAACAACTGTTGGAATTTCTGAAATTTATGATGATTCTGTGAAAGTAATTCCATTAACTGGAATGTATATTCCAAAAATTGATGACTTAGTAATTGCTAAAGTAATCTCTCATACCTCATTATCTTGGGAATTGGATATTAATTCCTGTTATGTTGGATTTTTACCTGCACAAGATGTTTTTGGACGTGATTTTTCTGCACATGCAGATGAACTAACCTCAAAATTAAAAACTGGTGATCTAGTTGCTGCAAGAATTGCAAATTTTGATAGAACTCGTGATCCTCTAATCACAATTGCTGATAGAGACTTGGGTAAAATTGATTCAGGTGTTCTAGTAGAAATTTCTCCAAGTAAAGTCCCACGTCTAATTGGGAAAAGAGGCTCTATGATTCAAATGATTGAAGAAGCAACAGAGGCTGCAGTAACCATTGGTCAAAATGGATGGGTTGTAGTTTTCTGTGAATCCTCCGAGGGATTATTAAAGGCTAAAAAAGCAATTCAAATGGTTAATGAGCAAGCACATGTTGCAAATTTGACTGATCAAGTGAAAGAAATGTTAGATAAAAAAGGTGAATCATAATGGGCGGACGAGACGCAACAATGGTCCTATTGGACGAGAATGGTATTCGTTGTGATGGACGTAAAATTGATGAACCACGAAGAATTATGATAAAAGCTGGTGGTTTGAAAAATGCTGATGGTTCAGCATATATTGAATTTGGTGATAATAAAATATTGGTAGGTGTTTTTGGTCCACGTGATGTCCACCCAAAACATATGTCTAATACTGATACTGGCATTTTAAGAGTTAGATATCATATGGAACCTTTCTCCGTTGGAGAACGAAAAAATCCTGCCCCTTCAAGAAGAGAAATTGAAATATCTAAAGTAATCAAAGAAGCGTTAGAACCTGCAGTAATGTTGGAGAAATTCCCAAGAACTGCAGTTGATGTGTTTATTGAAATTTTACAGGCAGATGGTGGAACCCGTTGTGCTGCGCTTACTGCAGCATCCGTTGCATTAGCTGATGCTGGAATTCCGATGAGAGATATGGTTGCAGCAATTGCAGCTGGTAAAGTTGCAGATACTGTAATTTTAGATGTTAATAATGAAGAAGACCAAGCAGGTCAAGCAGATATGCCAATTGGATACATGCCAAGTGCAGAAAAAATTACTCTATTACAACTAGATGGTGTCTTAACTCCTGAAGAATACAAAAAGTGTGTTGAAGTTGGAGTGGAAGGATGTAAACTTGTTTATGATTTACAAAAGAAAGCACTGAATGACAAATATTTTGGAAATAAAGGTGATTAGATATGGCATCTCATTCTGTTATTGATGAACTAAAGAGAACTCAAATCCTTGAATTATTGGAACAAGGGAAAAGAGTTGACGGTAGAGCCCTTGATGAATCCAGAGATGTATCTATTGAAATTAATGCAATTCCTAAAGCAAATGGTTCTGCAAGAATCAGGTTAGGTGATACTGAAGTTGTATGTGGTGTTAAAATTCAACCTGATAGACCATTTCCAGATACTGGTGACAAAGGTCTTTTCATTTGTACTGCTGAATTACTACCTCTATCTCACCCAACTGTAGAAACTGGACCACCACAACCACCTGTAATTGAATTAGCAAGAGTAACTGATAGAGGAATTAGAGAAAGTCATATGATTGACGTTACACAGTTAGTTATTGAAAAAGACAAATCTGTAATTGGTGTGTTTGCTGATAATGTTGTAGTTGATTATGATGGAAATCTATTTGATGCTTGTTCTTATGCTGCCACCGCTGCATTACTTTCATCTAAAACCCCGAAATGGAATTGGACTGATGATGCACCAGTACTAGCTGAAGGTGAAGAAACCCAATTACCAATTAACACAATTCCTGTATCTGTCACAATGGCAAAAATTGGAAATCACATTATTGTTGATCCAAATGGTGATGAATGGGCTAGTATGGATGCTAGAGTTACAATTACTACTGATTCTGATGGAAATATTTGTGCTTTACAAAAAGGTGGAAATGATGGCTTTACTTTAGATGAGATTGTTAAATGTGGTGAAACTTCAATTAAAGTTGGAGCAAAAATTAGAGAAAAATTAAAAGCAGCTAGTCAAGGAGTTCAATAAAATGGCAAAAGCAAAAAAATCACTAAAAGGACTTGGTGCCCGATATGGAATTAAAATTAGAAAACAATATACCAAAATTCATCTTCAATTAAAAGAAAAAAGAACATGTCCTGAATGTGGTTCTAAAACATTTGGTCGAGATGCAGTTGGTATTTGGTCTTGTAAAAAATGCAGCTATAAAGTGGCTGGAACTGCATATGACATTAAACTTTAGTGCCAAGATTTCTGTAGATGCTAAAGAAAAGACAAAAGCAATTTTTGATTCTGTAAATATTGACAATGAATTTTATCCAGATAATCCTGTGAAGGCTAAAATAAAATTAGATAATAAACTCTTAATTTCTGTTGAGTCTGATCAATTAACTCATTTACGTGCAAATCTAAATTCCACACTTCGACTAATTCAGGCAAGTTATGATTCAATAGAATCGGTAAAGATATAATGAAATAATTATTTTGATAAACTATGTCATCACCACAAATGCCACCATGGCTTCAGGAACAAATAATGAAATTACAACAAACCCAACAGAGTTTACAATCTATAATGACTCAAAAACAACATCTTGAAATTGAAAAAGCTGAAACAACAAAAGCTCTTGAAGAACTAAAAAAAATTGCAGATGGTGATGCTGTTTTTAAACAAGCAGGTACTGTTTTAATCAAATCTTCAAAGAAAGATTCTATTGATGAATTAGAAGAAAAAATTGAAATGGCAAAAACACGTGCAACTGTTTTAGAAAAACAAGAAACACGTGTTAAAGATACTCTCAAAGAACAAGAAACTAAGATTACTGAATTAATGAAAGGTGGTGCTGCCGGAAATGCTACTCCTCCTGTAGATGAAAATTCTAGAAAATAATCCTTAATTGTATTTTCATATAAGATATTAACAATTCTTTACAAACTTATTTTGTGAAATTAGAAAATCTTAGAATTGTTGTAGATGAACGAGAACGTAAAAGCGGTATCCCTGATCTTTTAAAATCAGTTGGCTTGAACATTGAGATGAAAACTTTACTTCTTGGAGATTATATTGTTGCTCCTGAAACCGTTGTTGAACGAAAAAGCATCAAAGATTTTCTGGCTTCTGTTTTTGATGGACGACTTTTTGATCAATGTTCTAGATTAAAAGAACATTTTGAAAATCCTATTATTTTGATAGAAGGTAACGTGGATGAAATTGAGGAAATCACTGAAAATCCTCTGATATTCTATGGCGCAATTTCTACTGTTGCGCTTGATTTCAAAATTCCGCTTATTCCTACTCCTAGTGCATCACATACTGCAAAATTACTAGTATCCATGTGTTCAAAAAAAGACATCCCTAGAGGACCATATTTAAAAAAAATAAAAAAATCCTCTGATTTGGAAAGACAACAACTTTCATCTTTGTGTAGTTTGCCTGGAATTGGAGAAAAATTTGCTGTACGAATGCTTGAAAAATTTGGAACCCCTTTGAAAGTTTTTACAGCCACAACGGCTGAACTTGCAAAAGTTGAAGGATTGGGTGAGGCCCGTGCCAAGAAAATCAAAAAAGTTTTGGATACAAAAAGTAAATTTCTCAAAAAATCTAATCAGAAAACCTTACATGATTTATGATTTTCTCAAACCTATTCTTTTAGTAATTTTCTTTTTAATGGTGTAGCACAAATTGGACATTCTACCCCATTAGGATGATTAGTTTTACATCCTGGACAATAATGAATCCATTTCCCAACATCTTTAATTCCTTTAGTCATGATGGGTGATATTTTTAATCCTAAATTCTTTGCAACATTTGAAATTGCAAAATCATCTGAAACTATCTCTCCGTGATTTTCAATACATAATGCAATAATTGAAATGTCTTGTTTAGATAATTGTGGATAGTCCCCTGTATTTTTTGCAGATTCTGTGGCTTTGTCAATTGATATTTTTTCTGGTTCTCTAATCTTTAATCGATTTGTTTCAAGTAATGTCCCCAAAACATCATGACTTTTTTTAATATGTTTAATTTCATCATAAACTAATGTTGTAGTGTAACAATCATCTGACATTCTAAACGGAACACCTGCATAAAATGCACTGGCATCTAATATTTTAAAATCCAAGTTTACTCATTTGTCTTAGACCTCGTTTTTTTAATCTGACAAAGACTGCAGCCTTTTTGTATTTTTTAATTATTATGGGTTCTCCAAATCCTGCAGTTTTTACAACTTGTGCATCCATAACGATATTGGAATCATGAGAAGAAATAATTTCAATTTTTTCATCTGGTACCACAATTGATTCTAATCTATACACGGGTGCAACTGGTGTAATTATTAACACATCTAAACTTTCATGTAAAATTGGACCTCCTAATGAAAATGAATGCCCTGTTGAACCGCTAGGTGTTGCAATTATTACTCCATCCATTTTTTGTTTTACTGCATCGTTTTGAAATTTTATATTTATTTCAGAAGTTTTTGTTAAATTTGATCTACTTATGTAAATTTCATTTAATGCAGGTGGGTATTCTTTCCCTCCACATGATGCAATTACTCTGATTCTTTTATCTAAGAAAAATTTATCTTTTAACATCTGATTGATTGCATCATCAATTTCATCAATTGTTATCTCAGCTAAAATCCCTCTATTTCCACCTACATTGATTGTTAAAATTGGTGTTTCATTATCTAAACTTCTAAAAACTCTAAGTGTTGTTCCGTCTCCCCCTAATGTAATCACTAAATCTAAATTGATCTTTTTTAGCTCCTCAAGGGTTTCAATTTTTTCAGTTCCTTCTACGTCAATTGGTGAAATTGTATATACTTTGGATTTTTTTACTAAAAGCTTTTTTGCAACATCTTTTGCAGCTTGTTCAGAATCCTTTGAACCCACTTTACTTACTATTGCAACTTTTTGTAATTTCAAACAGATCTACTTAATTCTATTAACATAAAAATGATATTTTTATAAAATACCAAAAATTATTTTTTCAAAAATTGATATCTTTGTAATTGATTTTAAAATGATTAGAAATATTGAATGAAAATTAGATCAAATTTTGTAGATTTATCAATTTTAAAGTTAGATACTGATAACCTTTTTAAATAAAATTAATTTACGAAAGTCAAATGTCCTTACTCCTCAAAGAACGTGTTTGGTCTATGGAGGATAAAACTGTAAAACGTGGTGTTTATCCATTACACGGATTCAAGCTTGGGCTTTATAGATTGCCAATTAAATTAGAAGAACCTGCTGAAATAAAGTCTGTTCATGATGGATTAAAGAAAGTTTTTGACATGGATTTGTATGCTGATAGAATTTTTGCAACATACAACTGGAAAGAACAAAATATGAAAGATCCTGATGCAAAAGGATACGAGGAAGTTGAATTATCTATTACTGTAGAGATTGTAACAGGTGAAGTTGTAGATATTATTTATCAAGTATTTCCAATTGAAAAATTTGGAGATCCTAACTGGGTTAAAGATTATCGAAAGAAGTCAGATCATTTTGCAAAAATGATCATTGATACTATTTTACGTAATACTATTTTGGCTGATAAGATGATATCTCATTTAGCAAAATTTGAAAAAATTACTGAAGTTGAAGCAATTCAACGATTAGAAGACTTGACACCTTTGGCAAAAATTGTACTTGGTGCAAAACCAAAACCTGTCGAAGCAACAGAAGAAGAAGAAGAAGAAGATGATGCTTCAATTGAAATTCCAGATGGTGCAAAGGCAGGTCCTATTGATGTTGATTATAAATCAAAAATGAAACAAACAAAATCATTTGAATCTGCTGAACATACAATCAAAACTTGGGGTAGAAAAGGTTCTGAAAATGGAATAATGGGTGTATGGGGAGAATTTGTTTCAGTAGATTATGATATCTGTGTTGCAGATGGTGCATGTATTGAAGCATGTCCTGTTGGTGTTTACGAGTGGTTTGATTCCCCAGGAAACCCTGCATCTGAAAAGAAACCATTAATGTCAAAAGAACCTGATTGTATCTTTTGTCTTGCCTGTGAAGGTGTTTGTCCTCCTCAGGCAATTAAAATATTTGAACAAAAATAAATTAACTTTTTGCAGA
This sequence comes from Candidatus Nitrosopumilus sp., assembly GCA_018263505.1. Lineage (GTDB taxonomy): Archaea > Thermoproteota > Nitrososphaeria > Nitrososphaerales > Nitrosopumilaceae > Nitrosopumilus. Next base: position 11,425 of record JAANXA010000010.1, on the reverse strand, counting down.
TATAAATAGCGAATAGTGATTTACATTTACTAGGAATATGTCAGCAAACCCATTTACCCAATTAGTTTTTGATCTGTTCATAATATCAGCTATAATAATTTCTGCATATACTGTAAATTTCTACTATTTGGCATTTCTTTCTAGAACCAGAAACAAAGTTTTATCAACTATAAACATTGGAACCCCTTCAGTTACAATTCAACTTCCAATTTATAATGAAAAATATGTTGCAAAAAGACTAGTTGATGCAGTGTGTAATTTGAATTATCCAAAAGAACAACTCAACATAATGGTTCTTGATGACTCTGATGATGATACTGTTCAATTACTTGAAGATGTAGTTAATGATTACAAAAAGCAGGGATTTACAATCAAACATATTCGTAGAGGAACAAGAAAAGGGTACAAAGCAGGTGCTCTCAAATACGCAATGGAAATTACAGATTCTGAATATGTTGCAATCTTTGATGCTGATTTTATTCCACCCACATGGTTTCTTAAAAGAGCAATGCCTCATTTTGCAAAATCAAACATAGGTCTTATTCAATGTCGTTGGGGGCATGTAAATGAAAATTATTCTACCATTACCCAAGTACAAGCACTAAGTCTTGACTTTCATTTTCTAATAGAACAAAACGCCAAGAGTAACTCTCATCTTTTTATGAATTTTAATGGTACTGCAGGAATTTGGAAACGAGATTGTATTGAAGATGCAGGAGGATGGCACACTGCAACCCTAGTTGAAGATCTTGATTTGAGTTATAGAGCACAAATGAAAGGATGGAAATGCTTATTCTTACCTGATGTTGTAGTTGATGCAGAACTTCCTGCACAGATGAATGCTGCAAAAAGACAACAATTTCGTTGGGCAAAAGGCTCTATTCAATGTGCGACAAAATTACTTTTTGATATTGCTGTAAAACGTAAAGTAGGATTAGAAACAAAAATTCAGGCATTTATTCAATTAACTCGTCATATTGTTTTTCCTTTGATACTGATACAATTTTTGACTTTGCCGATTTTGTTGGCAGGACAAGTCAATCTTTATGTTGTAAGCTTTCTTCCTGTAATTACACTTGCAACCTATCTTGCAATGGGACCTGGTGCTTATATGTTGATAATGCAAAGCATGTATGGAAAATCATGGAAATCAAAAATCAAGATTATGCCTGCATTGCTAATTTACAATGCTGGAATGTCTGTAAACAATACTGTTGCAGTTTTTGACGCAGTTTTAGGAAAGAAAAATGAATTCCTTAGGACCCCAAAATATGGTATAGTTTCAAAGGAAGATGATTGGAAAGACAAGGCATACAATTTACCATTTACACAAACTACTCTTTTAGAAATTTTCTTTGGTGTCTATGGAATTATGGGTATTTTCATTTCTATCTTTTCGAATAATCCTATTTTTGTTCCAATAATTGCATTACAAACAATTGGATTTTTCTTTATTGCTTATCTGAGTTTATCTCATACACGATTTAAAAGAAACAAATCTCGTAATGAAAAACCTCAAACTAAAAAAGAGAAAACTGCCAATAGTGTTTACAAACTCGCAATGGTTGGTATTCTTGGAATAATTGTATTTGGTGGTTTTATGGCAATTTCTGGATACAACTCTGATATTTACCCTCTTGATAGAATTCGGGGAAATCTAGATGGAATTGTTGCCTCATCAGATCCTAATGTAATTCATGATCATCTAGTGGCAATTCAATCTGATTTGGATGTTGTAATGGTAAATCTTCCTGAAACAACAGATGCACAAGGTATGGTGATTGCTAAAAACCCAGTTTGGATATTTAGCACAGAATCAACAAATTTCCTAAGAATTCAAAATAATGTTGAGAGCATGATAACAAGTGTTAATGAAATTTCATCTATTTCAAAAGATAATTCTGCATATCATACATCCATGTTAGATATTAACAGTAGAGCCATGTTGTTAAAAACCAATGTTATGGATGCAACTCCATACATGTATGTTAGTCCTGCAAACATGATGATGAGTGTAATTTGGGTTGCAGCAATTATTGGAATCTTTATTATATTAAAAAGAAAGAAAGAACAATTACAAAAAGTAGATGAAATCGGTATTTAAGAAATATTTAGATCTTTTCTGATTTCATCAACTGCTCTAATTCCATAAATATCTCTAATCTGTTTAATTCTGATTGATTCTTTAATCATATCTCTTCCGATACCATTTGTTAAAATTGAATAAACATCACTGAATCTTATCTCCCATCTGTCTGCACATTCTAAAATTTTACTTACTGCCCACTGTCTTACTTCGTGAGGTAGAGGTATCTTTTCCCCTAATTCAACTGAAATTTTATCAAACAAATTGACAATTTCTGCAGTTTGTGTTACCATTTTTTCAAGTTCTTTTGTGTCTCCATACTTTGATTCTGCATTCATTCGTATGTTGGATTGATATTCTGAAAGTTTCAATAATGCCATCATTTCTTTTGATGAATCTTTTGTTGCTTTATTTGTCACATTTTTTACTGAACGAATTTCTTCAAACAATTGATCAGATTTTTTATGAATTTCTATCGTTGATGCATCTTGTCTTTTTAAAATATCTGAAACTGATGAAATTTTTTGTTCAATACTATTTGTTTTATCAAATACATTTTGTTTAAAATTAGAAACTTCTTCTTGAACTGATTTCAGTCCTTCCCCTACAAATGCTGTTGAATCTGCCCTTTGAGTTAATGCCCCAATTTCTGTTTCAATTTTATCAATTTTCCCTGAGACTTCTTTTATTGATTCCACACTCAAATTTTCTATTAAATTAGCTTGTGATGATATGGTTGTGAATTGTTGTTTTAGTCCATCAATAACTCCACCTAATGAATCAATTTTTGATGCTTTTTCTGAAACTGCATCAATTGCAACTTTAATCGCCTCTAATTCTGAATCTATGTTTGAAGTAGATGCTACATTTTCTGCAATTCTTCCCAATTCTTGTTTGAGGCTTTCAATAACCTGAGAACCTGAATCAAACTCTGAAGTTTTTTCAGAAATTTTTTCTACATTCGTTTTGAGCTTATCTATTTCAGAACTAATTTCAATAACTGAATCTGTTTTTCCTGAAACTTTTCTAAGTTCATCTCGTATTTCATCGATTCTTTGCGCAATTTTGATAATCATTTGTGAATTGTTTCTAATCGAATTTTCACTTTCTTCTATTTTTTGTGAAACATTTTGAGCTTTTGATGTTTTTTGTAATTCTGAAATGTCTTCTTGAAGTTTTGTAGTTTGATTATTAATTTTATCAACTAAATTTGATTGTGTTCTGACTTGACTTAGCCCTGCGTATAATTTTTGGGTATCAGCTTCAATAATGTTAATTTGTTTTGATTGTTTTTGAATATGTTCTAGTGTTGATGTCAATGTATCAATCATCCCTTTCATTGAAATCAACACTTTTTGATTTTCACCAAAAATCTTTGTCATTGACTTAATTTCTTTTTGTAATATCTTGTTAGAATCTGAAACTGATGCCACTTTTTTTAATACTGCTGAAGGAGTGGGTTCTCTTTTCACTATTTTTTTTGTATCTTTTTTTACCACTTTTTTTGTTGTAGTTTTTTTACTTTTACTAACCATATAGATTGAATTTATAATTTAATGATAAAAAAGTTGGGTCTAAAATAAAAAATGTAAAGTGTTACTTGTTTACAACTGTTGGTTCGTGAAGTAACTCGTGGAAGGTCTTTTCAGCTAACCCATTCACTGTTTCAATAAACCCTCTTGTACAAAATTCACATTGAATCATATAGTACGGTATAGTACCGTACTATTAATCATTAGGTGATTGTGTTGTAACCAATAATACAGTCAGCTACCCCAGGTCATATCTCTTCATTGTGTTCAGTTGACCTAATCATCATTCTGTATTGGGATTATGATATTGTGGAATAAAGAGGTTAAATATTTCCAAATTATTTTGAGCCTGATTTTTTAATCTATTTTTTAAAATTTGAAAAATCATGCGCAATGAATTTTAAAGAAATTTGTTTTATGAAAATATGCAAAATTATCTTCAGCAGATCGATTCCAGTGGAATTCAAAGATCTCTTGATAACACCATGCATACTTTGATTGAACAAATTACGCCTGAATTACCTCATACTAGTTTTATTACTGATTTAGCTTTTATCATGATTATAGGTGCAGTTATCACTCTAGCTTTTTTTAAAATTAAACAACCCCTCATTATTGGTTATTTGTTTGCAGGAATGCTTCTTGGACCACTGTCCCCTTTGTGGTCTTGGCTTTTACCTGAAGATCCATTTAATAATGTATTAAGTGGTGTGGGTATTTTATCTGATGTTTCAGCATTGAATCTTTTTGCAGAGATTGGTGTAATCTTACTTTTGTTTGTAATTGGAATTGAATTTCCATATGCAAAGATCAAATCTATTGGAAAAGTATCTGTTGGTGTAGGTACACTAGGACTATTTTCCACATTAGGTGTTTTGTTTTACGCTTCAACAGCACTTGGTTTACAATTTATGGATGCATTGTTTATTTCAGCAGCTTTATCCATTTCTAGTACTGCCATTATTGTTAAAATTTTAGAAGAGATGGGAAAAATCAAAAAAGAATCCTCTATTCTTGTTTTAGGTATTTTGATTGTTGAAGATGTTATTGCTGTAATTTTGATTTCTACCCTGCAATCTGTTGCTTTAGTTGGAACTGTATCTATAGAATCTGTCGTAGTTGTTGTATTAGTTGCAGTTGGTCTTATTGTTGGAACCTTTACAATTGGAACTAGAATAGTTCCTGGTTTAATTGATAGAGTTGCATCTGCTGAAAATCGTGAAATTCTACTCCTAAGTGTTCTTGGAGTGTGTTTTGGTTATGCTCTATTGGCCAATATTGTGGGATTATCTGTTGCAATCGGTGCCTTTTTAGCTGGTGTATTAGTTGCAGAATCAAAATCTGCTGAGGTTGCAAAATTACTTTCTAGCCCAATTAAAGACATGTTTGTAGCTATATTTTTCATATCTGTTGGTGCTCTGATGGATGTTTCACAACTTGAAAATTATATCTTCATTGCAATTGCTTTGATTGCTGTTGCAACTGGAATGAAATTTGGTGGGAACATGTTGGGTAATTTTATCTTTAGACAAAAACGTGGAAAAGCACTTCGCTCAGCATTTATATTAGCAGCTCCTCGTGGTGAATTCTCAATTGTCATTGTAAAAGTTGGAGTTGATATTGGTGCAGTAAGTGCATTTTTGTTCCCGTTAGTTGGAATTATTTCTATAATCACTGCATTCATCTCTCCGTTTTTAGTTAAAGCAAGTGACAAAATTGTACCTGCATTAGAGGAAAAAGACGATGTCTGATGAATTACAAAAAATGTTAGATAATGTTCATGAGGGTATTACAACATTTGATTTTGAGGGAAAAGAAACTCCGTGTATAATTCTTGATGCAGAAAAATATGGTTTAATTCGAGCTAAAATTGAAGGACAAGCATTCTCTGTTAATACTGATCTTAACATACTACAAGATGGATTGGGGAATGTTTTTGTTGAAATTGTTTTGACATTTTCGATAGGTAATATTTCTGAAAAGTTTCTTGTCAATGCAAAAACTGACCTAAAATTCTTTGAAGTTCTTGCAAATACTTCCATACTTGTAATTAATTCTCCAAAATCTAGATATGGACAAGATAATGTGATAGCGATTCAATTACCTCGTCCTGAGAAAGCTCATGATGCATTAGAAATTATTAAAAAAGCACTGGTTCCGAAAAATTAAGATTTGATGGTGCAGTTACCGGGATTTGAACCCGGGTCACGTACTTGGCAAGCACGAGTACTAACCAGACTGTACTATAACTGCAACAATCCTACAAGATGATTTTGGATATTAAACTGTTTTTAACTATCTTGACAATACAATTGTATGAATGAACAATTATTACAAAAAATCCAACAAAAAATTCAAGATACAATTTCCAATAAAGATGACATAAAACAATTAATTCAAATTCTTTCATCTGTTGATGATTCACAATCATTTGCTATGGGTATTATTGTAGGTAGACTGTACAATGCATTTTATTATCAATCAAAAAGAATTCTAAACCGTGACCCTACAAAGAAAGAATTTGAAGAATTTTTAGAATTTGTAAAAACACAAAAACCTAATTTAGAAAATTTATGGTGATGCTTTATTCCAGTCGACCACTTTGATGGTTGGTGTTCCTGGTAGTTTTACACATGCTCCATGTAGTGCTTTTTTTGCTGCATTTAGATGATCATCCCCATTTACGTATAATTCCATAATACACTGACCTTGTCTTACCCTTGCTCCTAAACTGGTTGCTTTTCCCCAAGATCTTCTCATGCCTTCAGAAATTCTGTCTGCACCTGCTGTGGCAATTTGTTTATTTTCACGAAGTAAATTATGTGGATAAATTCTAAGTCTAGAATAATAACCTGATTCACCTGTAGTTTTTTCAAGTGTCTTATTTGCTGCTAATCTAGTTGATTCGATTGCCATGTGTCTAATCTGAATTTTTTCATTTAACGATAATTGAACACAATATTGGTATGTTCCTCTTTTTCCACCTTGAAATTTTGCAATTTTTATTTGTGGTTTTCCTTTGATGTACTCTTTTCTTGTGAAGACTTGACCTTTTCCATCCCTATAATTTGCACCATGCATGATACCCTCAAACCAAAATGCCCATATTTTAACGGTTAGTCGTGTTTTATTCGTGCTTTCCAATGCTTATATGGAAATCTTTTGATTTTCATTTCAGAATGGATGAAACCCCTTTAGTTCAAGGTAATTTGATTTCAGATCAAACATGTATTTCTGATAAAAAAATGATTCATGATCTTGAGCAAAAAGGATTTGGTGAAATGGAACAAGAGCAATTATTCCTAAAACAGTTTGAAACTCTTTTTTTATTATATTCTAAAAAATTGATTTTGAAAAAAGGAAAAAAACAGATTGATTTTGATTCTTTTATGACTATTTGCCAAAAAACAAATTCTGAAATCCTTACAAAATTTTTGATATACCGAGATCTTCGAAATCGTGGTTATGTTGTAAAAGATGGATTTGGATTCGGTTCTGATTTTAGAGTTTATGAACGTGGGCATTTTGGTGAAAAAGGTGCTAAATTTCTAATTTTTGGTCTTGTTGAGGGTCAACAAGAAAAGATGGGACACTTGCAAAAAAAGATTCAGGAAATTACCCAAATGGGAAAAGAACCAATCATTGCAGTAATTGAACGTCGAGGTGAAGTGATTTACTACAAAATTAATAGAATAAATTTTTATGAAAATAAATCTAGATTAAATGACTCTTTTTCTTTCTAATCGTGCATTACCCATTCTGATGAATATTTCAAAAGATTATTTTCTTCTGCTTCCATAAAATCATACACATCAACATGCTTTGTTTTATTTTCCCATAATTCTTCAAAGTCTTTTACTTTTCTTTCAACCCTTGATTGATCATTCCATGACGTAAATACATCAACTGATTCAAAATCTCTTGTTTGAGTAGAAAATGATTCTTTAGATGTTCCAGTAAATGCAACAGTTTGATCCTCATCATCTCTAAATATTCCTATTCTTTCGGAAAATGAATCTACCACTTTTTCTGAATTTGGAATTGCAATCTTAAGTTCAATTTGTCCATTATTTACAATATTTTGTAATTTTTGGATTTTTACATCTTTGATCAATTTCCCATCAAATTTTTTTGTGTATTTCTCAGAAAATAACCTTGTAAACAAATTCAAGTCTGTTGTTTTGAATCTGTGTCCTGTAACCATTCTTAGTTTTGCTTTTCCTCCTGAAAAATTCTCAAATGCCATAACAATTGTAGCTAATGTTTGAATCGATAGAAGATCTACACATCTATCATATTCTATGCATTGTCCTAAACAAGGGAAGAAAAATTCTGCAACTATATCGTTTCTATCAGAACGATATTCTTCTTTTAATTTGATTTCTCTTAGACCCAATATGATCTGTTTAATGATTAATTATTTAAATTCATGATTATCATATGTATCTATTTTTGTTACACCTTAAACATATTACATAATTGGAATCCTGTTTCATTATTTGTTAATATGACTGTACCCTCAATCTTTTGCTTTTTTGGTTTTACTTTGGTTTTGATACCTTTTGTTACCTTTTGATACAAAAATAACTAAATTAGTTTTGATTTGGTTTTGGTTTTGTGTTCTATGATGCCATTTGGTAGTAATTTAGGAATGAATTGGAATTATTTGGAACCAAAATCACTTTTGATGTTGTGTGGTTTTTAGTTGGTTTTAGATAAAAAACACCTTTTGGAAACGTGCCTGTATGCAAATTATACTAAAACCAGTTGGTTTACAGTTGGTTTTTGGTTTAAAATTGGTTTAATGGCTATTCATTAGTCTGTTGTTTAGTTTATTGATATTTTTCTAAATGAGATTATGCTCCCATCGGGATTTGAACCCGAGTCTTTGGCTTGAGAAGCCAAAATGCTTAACCGGACTACACTATAGGAGCTTGTTACAAAACAATTTCAATCTCAATTTAAAGGAAATGTTTGACTTTACATAAATTGTAAAATTTTGTGAGTTTATTCCTTTATAGAAATTATCGATTATCATTTTTTATGAATGCCAAAAAAATTATTCAAGAATATGGTTTTTCTAATTTCCCTATTGGCCTTGGTGGTTGTAAAATCTCTGAACATTTTTTTGATTCATGCACTTTTGATATTGTAGTTTTTGATGAAAAACAAGATTCAGAAATAATTACATTTGAAAATGAACTCATAAAAATTTCACATGCATCCCTTTCTGAAAAAAACTCAAAAAAACTTCTTCAATATCATGGACTACAGATAATTCAAGATGATTCATGGGAACTGAGAATGTTCTTATCTAAAATCAATGAAAAACATTTATCATTATTTGCAGATTTTGTAAAAAATTCTTTGATTGAATCATTATTTTGCTGTCAAAAAACAAGGGAATCAATTCAAAATTCTGATGTCTTTGCACCATGTTGGCAAAAATGTGCTTCTTTTTTTCTATCTGATGCTATTATGTCATTTAATCACCAAATATCTAATCCCTCTCACATGTTGGAATCTCTTAGAAAATTTGAAAAAAATTCAATTAATGAACATATTTCAATTGTAACTCAAACAGTTGGAATTGAAAGAGCCACTCAAACATTACTTGAAAGAATGTTAAAATCTACAATTGGTTTTTCAGATAAAATAGAGCAAAACAATCACTCAAAAATTATTCAACAAAAATATGATTTTTTTGTGAAAAATTCAATGCTTTCTGATTGCTATTTTTATTTGGGATATGTAAATAAAGAAAATTTTATCAACATAAAAAATAATTTGAATAGAGAATCAGATTTGATTCATATTCTAAAAGTTGCTTTTGATGTTGAGGCCGACTCTAATCAGATGTATCAAAATGTAGATCTTATTCAAAAGTCCTGTAATGATGTGCTTGAGATAATTTCTAAAGTTTAATTCTACATCCATGTACTAACCTTTTAAAATAAGTAATCCCTGTTCTATACTATGTCAGACGCATCATGTGGTTGTGCAGCACAAGCAGAAAATAATACTGAATGTGATTGTGCAATGCAAGGAGAATGTTACTGTGACTCTACCTGTGATTGTAAACAGGATGTTTGTAAAAACACAGAACATTAAGTAATTTTTTACTTATTTTTTCTTTTTTTTGATCATTCGTCTTCTTGTTCAAATCCCCAAGATTTTACTAATTCTTTCTGGAATTTGTCTGATTGTTTTTCATCTAATCCGAAACCACAATTTTTATGGGTTGGAACAACTGTCATACCATCTAATTTGAATTCAACTTCATATAGGTGAATTTTTGAACATTCGCACATTTCTGAAATTTGTCAAATTTTCCTCTATATTTGCTTATTCGATTTTGCTTTTACTGAATTTTTTTAAATTTTGTTAATCATGAATAACGTTTAACTATCTGTTTTTCTAATTTTTTTTGATTTGAAAGCAATATTTTTTGTGTTACCCATAATCTTTGCATTATTTTTAGGTTCTACTTTTGTCCCATCTTCATTTGCCCAGGTTCAATCTGGTGGTGTAGATAAAGAAGGTTCATGGTATGTTGGTGAAGGTCTCAAACACGGTGACTTCTTTTCATATTCTTTATGCCATGTAGATTACAAAGAGTGTTCCAAATTTGAAATGGATATGTGGATTAAAGGTGATGTCCAAAGTGGAAGTGAAAGTAAGTGGTTAGCAGAAGTTGTTGTTTATGATGGTAGTAAAAGAGTTGTTGGTGAAATGGAATTGGGGAAAGTTGCTCCAGAACCAACTGGTGGTAGTGAAGACTTAGGACCTTACCGTGGTGCATTCAAATCATCTATAGCATGGTTGTCTGCATTTGCAACCTCTGATGGAAGTAAAGGTGGAAAGGGTCCAAAAGAGTTCAGTTCAGTTTCATGGGGTAAAATTGGAAATATTGGTGGCGAACAAGTTATTCCAACAGCTTTAGAAACTACAGTTATTTCTTCTGGAACTTGGGATACTGTATTAGTTTCATGGAAAACTGGAGGTGCCACAAGTAAAGTTTGGATTGTAGATGATTTTCCATTCCCAATTAAAGCTAGTACATTAACGCATGTTTCTGAAGGAATCCCTCCACCTGAATACAAATTTGAATTATTGGATTATAAAGAAAATATTACTCAAAGTCCATTTGAAGGAATTACATCCACTGTTGATGAATTTTCATCTAAAGGATGTGAAACAAATTTTGAAAAAAGCACTAGTATAAAGAAACCAACTAAAAATTATCAATATCAGGTTTATGTTTTCTATGGTCCTGAAGAACCTGTTCAAGGATGTGAAATGGAATTAATTATTAAATTCATTAGTAAATATGATGATACTGAGTTCTTGAATCAAGTTCAATATGATTTTCTAGTTGTTGATGAAAATTTAACTCCTCTAAGATCAATTGCTCAGGAAGAAGGTAGAAACTTTTTGTATTCTCCATCTGGATTAGCATCTCTAGATATTATTGTTAAAGAAGATCCAGGGAATGTTCATTATGTAATATGGGTTTATGGTTTGGCACCTGAAGGAATTGTTCCTTCAGGAGCTGCTGATTATTTAGAAATTGTAATTCCTGTATATGCTGGTGAAGATTATGTTACTTCTACTATTGCTACACCTACCCCTTCAACTGTTCCAATCCCAGCTTGGATCAAAAATAATGCAGGCTGGTGGGCAGATGGTTCCATTGATGATGCCTCCTTTATCCAAGGAATCCAATTCTTAATCAAAGAGGGTGTAATGGAGATTCCTCCAACTGCCCAAGGTTCAGGGTCAGGTTCTGCTGAAATCCCAGCTTGGA
>JAANXA010000001.1 GCA_018263505.1 Candidatus Nitrosopumilus sp. | reverse complement strand
GGAAACACCTGAAGTAGAAACTACAGTGGAAACACCTGAAGTAGAAACTACAGTGGAAACACCTGAAGTAGAAACTACAGTGGAAACACCTGAAGTAGAAACTACAGTGGAAACTGTTATTGATAACGAGTCTAATGATTCAAAATCGATAGAAGAGTAATCACTCTCTTTCATTTTACTTCTTTTTTATTATTTTTTTAATTTTATTTGATTAAATTATAATATCATTTGAAATTGTAATTATATTATGAAAGATCTTTATCGTTTGTTTCCTGAAGAGATGGAACAATTAGTACTTGATATGGGTTATCCAAGATACAGAGCAGATCAAATATTACTTCCTCTCTATTACAAATTCCCTAAAAACATAGATGACATTCCACAACTTCCAAAAAAACTTAGAGAGGAATTAACAACAAATGGATATGTCATTGGTTCTGCAAAAGAAACTTATCGTGTTGTAAGTGATGATGGAGATACCACTAAACTCTTGTTGAATTTAGAAAATAACACTTCAGTTGAAACTGTATTGATGCAATATTCTCCATCAAAAATAGGTGGTCATCCAAGATCAACTATTTGTGTTTCAACTCAGATAGGATGTGCCATGGGATGTGTTTTTTGTGCAACAGGACAAATGGGATTTGAAACAAATCTTAAAGCAGAACATATTGTATCACAAGTAATTCATTTTGCAGAACTTTTAGAACAACGTGGAGAACATGTGACAAATTTAGTATTCATGGGAATGGGTGAACCTATGGCAAACTATGATGAGATGATTAGAGCAATACGAATTCTAACTCATGATAGAGGATTTGGATTAGGACAACGCCATATCACAATATCCACTATTGGCATTCCCTCAGGAATTGATAAACTAGCTGAAGAAAACTTACAGATAGGACTTGCAATTTCTTTACATGCTCCAAATAATGAATTACGAAAGAAATTGATTCCTACTGCGAGTTCACATTCAGTTGAAGAAATCATTGATGCTGGTAGACGATATTATAAAAAAACTGGACGTCGTGTAACTTTTGAATATGTAATGATGGCTGGAATCAATGATTCATCTAAAATTGCAACACAACTAGCAACACTATTGCATGGAAATGGTTCTCATGTGAATTTAATTCCAATCAATCCTACTGCCGGAGATTTTTTACGTCCCTCCGAAGAACGTATTTCAGAATTTGAACAGATTTTGTCCAATGCTGGAGTAAATTGCACTGTTCGTGTGGAAAAAGGTACAGAGATCTCTGCAGCATGCGGTCAACTTCGAACTGATATGACTAATTTCTCAAAATAGTTCTAAGTATTAAAATAGGGCTTTCAGAGATTTTACACTAAATGGCAACTAAGAAATCACATGGTCGTTCACATGGTTTTAAACACAAATCACGATCTGTAATGAAGAAAAAGGCACCAAGAGGAGTCTCATTTCTATTACGTGAATACCAAGAAGGACAACAAGCTTTAGTTATCATTGATCCAAGACAACACAAAGGATTACCACACAGACGTTATCATGGTAAAGTTGGTGTTGTAACTAATGTTGGTAGACGTGCTATCACGTTAGATGTAAAGTTAGGTAACAAATCCAAAACTTTAATCACTAGATTGGATCACATAAAACCATTCGGTGTATAGATATGGAAGAAGTACAAAAGAAACAAGCAATTTCTCTTTCAGAAGTTAAAGAAATTTTAGGTCATGTTGATGTTGAAGAAATGGATCAAATTCAACGTTGGACCTATGACTATGTCTCAAAATTTGTATCAATTGACGCAAAAGTTGCAAAAGATATGAAAAAACAACTCATCAAAGAATGTGAATTAACAGAAGATGAAGCTGTTGAAATTGTAAACATAAGACCAACTAGTATGGCTGAATTACGTTCTTTTACATTCGGTTGGAAGAAACTAATTCTTGCTGAAACATTAGAAAAAATGCTCAAAATTATCAAGGAGCATTCGTAAATTTTTCAGGAGTTTTTTTAATTTTGCATCGGGCACAATCCCAACCTAGAAAATATGAGGAATTTGCATTTGTTTTAGATTTTAATTCTAGAGGCAAATCTTCTACTGTTCGTGGTAGAGATGGAATTATTATAATCGCTATTGGTGAAGATCGTTTAACCTTGTTAGAAATTCTTGGAATTCCAAATTCTACATTTGAAGTTGGTGAAAAGATCTTTATTGGAAAAGAAGGAAGAACAAAAATTTCATCTGTTTTAGGTAAAATGGATTATAACAAAATTTCATCTTCAGCACAAAGTGAATTGGAAACAGTTGTGGAAAAAATTGTCACACTTAATGAATCAAGATTTGTGGAGTATCTAAATAATGCACAACCATTAACTCCTAGAATTCATGCTCTTGAATTAATTCCTGGAATTGGAAAAACTTACATGAAAACAATGCTTGAGGAACGAGATCAGAAAAAATTTGAGAGTTATGAAGACTTGCAAGAGCGTGTTGGGTTTAAGGAGCCTATAAAACATATTTCAGAACGAATAGTTGATGAGATTACTGGTCAGAGTAGAATGAATCTCTTTGTTAAGCGATGATAAAACGTAAATTATTGGGACAACACTTTCTAAACTCTAATTCTATAGCTCAAACAATTGTTTCAGAGTCTAATATAACAAAAAATGATGTTGTTTTTGAGATAGGAACTGGATTAGGGATATTGACTCCACTTCTTTGTGGTGTTGCACATAAAGTAATTTCAGTTGATGCTGATGAAAATTTGGTGAAGAAAGCAAAATCTAATTTCTCTGAAATAAAGAACCTTATTTTAAAATCAGGGGATGGTTTTAAGAAAAAAGATTCTTTTTCAATTTTTGTATCTAATTTACCTTATTCTAAAAGTAAAGATGCTATTGAATGGCTAGCACAAAAATCTTTTTCTCATGGTGTAATAATGGTCCAAAAAGAATTTGCAGAAAAATTACTTGCGAAATCTTCAAAACAAAGGAAAGCAATTAGTGTGATTGCCACTTATGTATTTGATATTCAAAAAATATCTAATGTTGGTAAAAACAATTTTTCACCTCCTCCAAAAGTTGATTCTGTAATTCTCAAAATAACTAAAAAACACAAGTTAGATAAAAAATCAATTGTTACAATTAATACTATTTTTTCATATAGACGGAAAACTGTCAAAAATATTTTAAAACAATTCAAAAAAGAATCTGTTATCGATAAGCGAATTGATGATCTTTCGGGAGATGAAATAATACATCTTGCAAACCAAATTCTTGAAAAATGATGAGTATCCTCCTTCTGAGGATACTTTTTTCATTGCAAAAAATATTGAAAATGAACAAGGACAATATGCCCTTGATATTGGAAGTGGTTCGGGTTATCTAACAAAATTATTAACTGAAAATTTCTCTCTAGTTGTTGGCACTGATATTAATTGTAATGTGTTACAACATCAAACTTCTTACAAAACAAATAATTTGATTTGTTGTAATGGTTCTGATGCATTAAGAATTAAATTTGATTTTATTGTATGTAATCTTCCTTATCTTGCAACTGATGAAATTTTGGATATTGCAACTGATGGTGGTTATGAAGGATTTGAAATCCCTAAAAAAATTTTCGATTCTGTTCAAAAAAATTTGAAAAATAACGGTAAGTTTATTTTTGTCACTTCATCCCTCTCAAACTATACAAAATTAATCGATTACGTTCAAAAACTAGGATTAAATGCTAGGATAATTGCAAAAAAGAGATTATTCTTTGAGGAACTAATTCTTGTCGAAGCAAAAAACTGATTCTTTAAAATTTAGTCAAATTCATGATTTTGCTATATCATAATCTTCTTTACCGTTGCCAAATTTTTGTGTAATAATTTTTACTTTGTATTTCTTACCTTTTCTGATATCTTGAGCTAACTGAGTTAATTTCCCGTTGTCAAAAAATTTTGCAACAATCATTTTTCTTGATGTGTAAAAATTCTTCACTCCATTGAATTCCTCTTCAGTTTCTATATTAATCTCATTTATGAATTCCTTTCCAATTTTTTTTTCAACATTCTCAACTTTTACAATTGTAAAAACTCCTTTATCATCTAATTTTGAAAGCGAAGCTTCAACCATTTCATGTATATTATTTTCTTAATTTTTCTTTTGCATATGTGATAATTGCATCTGTCATCTGTGTAGTTGATGCATCTCCACCAATATCCCATGTAACTGTTTTACCTTCATTAATCACTTGATCAGTTGCTGCAAAAATCGCATCTCTAATTTCTCTTTCACCTAAATAATCTGCCATCCATGCCCCTGATAATACTGTGGCAGTTGGATTTACTTTGTTTTGACCTGCAAATTGTGGAGCACTACCATGTGCTGCTTCAAACATTGCATAATTATCTCCTATATTTGCAGAATAAATTAATCCTATAGAGCCTACAAGTGCGGATGCAAGTTCAGAAATAATATCCATAAATAAATTTGTGCTTACTAACACTGAACCATTAAACTGTTCAGTTGCAATAACCATTTGCTGTGCCATATTATCGATGTAAATTTCAGATAATTCAATTCCCGTCCCTTCAACTGATTTTTGTGTTTCATCCCAAAATATTCCATCTGTTTGTTTTAGAATATTTCTTTTTGTAATTGCCACCATCTTTTTCATATTGAATTTGTTTGCCCAATCAACTGCTGAATCCACTAATCTCTTACTTCCTTGTCTTGTAATCTTCCTAATTGCAATTGCTGCATCATCTGTAATTTTTGCTTCTACTCCTGTATAGAGTCCCTCAGTTGCTTCTCTAAAACATACACAGTCAAGTTTTCTATTAGGTGTTAATCGATCATAAGTTTTTGTTGGTCTGATATTTGCATAAAGATCAAATTTTTGTCTTAATGTTACTGCAACACTTCTGGGTGCTCCAGGAACTGGAATTGTGGTTGTTGGTCCCTTGAAACAACAATCTGTTTCTTCTAATGTCTTCATTGTTGCATCTGGGATATATGATGCATCTTTTCTGCCATTCTTATCCCATTGTTCTGAACCTGCTTCACACATGATAATTTCTGATTGAAAATTACATTCTTTCAAAACTTTGAGCATAGAATCTACTACTTCTGGTCCGATTCCATCTCCTCTCATTATTGCTGCCTTTTTACTCAAAACTGCAGTTTTTTGCGATGTTTATTATTTAATTCTACTCTGCCATCTATGACGAATGAATTTATTTACAGAACCTTTCTAGGCATTTCATGCGGGGATCGCCTAGCCTGGTAGGGCGTAGGATTGCTAATCCTATGTCCGCAAGGACACGGGGGTTCAAATCCCCCTCCCCGCGCCATTAAAACTTAATAGACGGATCTTGCAAGTTTGATTATGGGACGAAGAAAAACACAAAAAATTATTCGAACAGGTCCAAAAAATGCAACTACTGGAATGTGTCCAGTTTGCATGACTATCGGCAAGATCTTCATTCTTGGTTCACCTGGTGAAGAAAGAGCTAAATGTGAAAAGTGTCGTCAAGAATTTGAATTGTAGATTCTTTCGAGCCTATATCTCAAAATTTCTACCCATAACTTTTTAAGAGAAATTTCTCCTGATAGATAATTATGAGTTCAGAAGCTGAAACCATTTATGAGCGAGTTGCAAGACTTGAAGACGAAACGGCATTACTCAGAAGTGAAGTCGATATTCTCAAAAGAGCACTAAGAAACAAAATTGCTCGTCATGAAATATCCATGATAAAAAAGGGAAACGACGTAGATTCTATAATTGATTAATTTTTTGTCTTTATACTTCTAATTAATTCTAAAATAAAATCTACATCTTCTGCGTTTGGATTTATTTCTAAATATTTATTCAAATATTTCAAAGCAATTTCCGGTTTTTGTAATCTTTCTTCTAAGATTCCTTTATCTCTAATTTCTTCTGGCGATTCTGGATCAATTGATAGAATCATATTGGTACATCGTAATGCTTTATCATAAACAAAAGATTGCACATAAGAATTTTTTAAATTTCTGGTTAGTCTAATTATGATCTGTTCATTATTAATTTCATCTAAAAATTCTGGTTTAAATTCCACTTCTCCTCCAAAATTGGTATCTAAAATATCTTGCAAGTCATCAACGTCTAATAATCGTCCATCATAAAATGGATCTAAGATCATTTCTTCGTTGTATTTCACTAAAACATGTCTTGGAAATCCTACAACTTTTAATTCAAGTCCAATAAATTTTGCAATTTCAACATAAATAATTGAAATTGTTATTGGTAATCCTATTTTCTTATCAATTACTTCATTTAGAAAATTATTTTTTGGATTGTAGTAATCTTCATCATCTCCACTGAATCCTAAATTTTCAAAAAGATGTTCATTTAATATTGAAATAAGGTATGTTGGATTTTTAACATCACTGATTGATTCTTTTAATGACTTGCCAATTCTACTAATTTTGTTTATGTATTCATCAATATTTAGATCTGGATATTCTAAAATTTGAGAAAATTTGAGACATTTTTCTATCAAATTAAAATTTGGATTTTTTACAAAAGAATTCCATTCGGCAAGAAATGGATCAAATTTTTCATCCAATTATTACAGGCTCAATTTTTTAAGATATAGTTGAGGATCTTTTAATTCTCTAGTGTTGGGAGGAATTTCAATAATTTTTTTGAATGTATTTTTTCCTAGTTTATCATATACTTTTTTTGTAAAATCTTTACCCATACTTTTTCTGACTTGGTATGATGAGAAGTCTGTTCCCATAAACGTAGTTAGATAATTCTGAAAATCTTTGTCATCTTTTAAGATATTTTCAACTGCGAAACTTGCCATTCCTTCCATTGCTGTAAATGCAGCATGATGTTGTTGAATTGGAATCAACCATTTTTTGTAAATATCTAACAATTCTGGAACTAATGTTCCAATTTTTGGATCCATCTCAACATGTGTAAATGTCATAACATCTGGTCCAATCTGTTCAATTAAGAAATGATCTGGATTCAAAAAGAAAAATAGATTTGCTTTTTTTGCAAATGGAAAATCATCTGGAACTGCTTGTAATTGGCAATATTCTGAGAGTTCATTTACTATTTTAGCATCAAGAGATAAAATTATTTTTGCCAATTCCTCGTTTATTTTATTCACTTCTTTTGCAGCATTAATGTTGATTTGTTGTAAGTTATCTTGTGCTGAATGAATTAACTCTTCTAATACTGTCATTTTCACTGCGCCCAAATATCCTGAATTAACATTTTCAAATTTTGATTCGTATGGTTCCCCTTGTTTGTGTAAAATTATTTGTGGATATCGAGATAAAATGAATTTGTTGAGATAAATTATCCCATCTAAATAATCTCCATACGTTGTTGTAATTTTAGAAATATATTGAATTGCATATGTGGAATACACAAAATATTTTATTGTATCTTGTTGCATTAACTCTGCAATTTTTTTGAAATTTTCTTTTGCAACTGCATTAAATAATTCTGTTACAAATTCTTCTGACTCTTCATCTGAGAATACTTTTCTGCCTTTTATTCTCTTTAATTCTTCCAACTCTGGAAATTTTAATTGAATATTTTCTGGAACTTTTATATCTAGAAATTCATTGATTTTTTCTTTAAATTCTGGAATTATTTCTTTTGTAATTTCTTCTAATTTTTTAAACTCAACTTTTTCTGCAATGTCGTCTTGTGCTTTTACTGCTAATTCTATAATCTCTTTTTCTTCATTTATCTCTACTGCTAATTGTCCAAATAATGCTTCTGCAAATTCTTGAAATTCTCCCAAATTAAACAAAATTAAAAAATACTACATTTAATTTTTCATATCTGTATCTTGTTTTGATTCAGAAACGAAACATGTTTGATTGCAACTCCCACAACCATTTTTTCTAGTACCGAACCAAATTAGTGCTGATGGCATTAAAAAATATAACATCATAGCATTTGGAAACCCAAAAATTGAATCATTTTCAGTGATATGTCCAAACAATATGCTGATAAAAGTACCAAGTGCAATGATTCCTGAAATTTTGTTTAACTTGTCTTTGTTATTCATTTTTTTATCCACATGAGTTACATTCAAATTTTTTTTTAGATTTGTGAGCTTTTTCAATATGACGAATGGTTCTTTGAGGTTCTGAAAATTTCATGTTACATTTTGGACAAATATTTCCTACTATCATTTCTTTTTTTCTAGAAAGTAATCCCATATTTTGAATCTAATATTATGACAATAAAACTATTTTTTCAATTTCTTTTAAATCATTTTTTCAATTTTTGTATCTAATTTACCTTATTCTAAAAGTAAAGATGCTATTGAATGGTTAGCACAAAAATCTTTTTCTCATGGTGTAATAATGGTCCAAAAAGAATTTGCAGAAAAATTACTTGCAAAATCTTCAAAACAAAGGAAAGCAATTAGTGTGATTGCCACTTATGTAT